>JAHJRK010000202.1 GCA_018830925.1 Pseudomonadota bacterium | reverse complement strand
TCTTGCTTTTTTCTACCCCTCACCTCAAGGGGGTACTGAAAAGAGTCCTGGTTATCGGGGTTAAGTGAACACATTCCGACTTTTTACGAAACCATCAACCTTCTTGACACTTATTATCATTATTTTATAGATAGTAAGAGTTCTGAATAACTTACATGAAGCCAGGTCGGTGTGTTATGCAAAGAGCTTGCTAAGTTTTATCCGGTTTTTAT
The DNA here is from genome assembly GCA_018830925.1 of Pseudomonadota bacterium. Lineage (GTDB taxonomy): Bacteria > Desulfobacterota > Desulfobacteria > Desulfobacterales > RPRI01 > RPRI01. The sequence continues at coordinate 7,526 of JAHJRK010000202.1, read as the reverse complement.
TGATATATAATATGGAGTTCTGATGAAAAAATATTTAGTTCTTTTATTAATTGTTCCGATACTTTCGGTTATGCTTCAACCTCAGGCGGGAGCGGCGGATTTCCGGAAAACAAAACTAGCGGTTCTCGATTTTCAGCTTCAGGGAGAGGGATTTGAAACCCAGGATATGGGTATAATTGTGGCGGAATGGTTTATCACCGCTCTTGTCAAGGCCGGCCGTTTTGAGGTTATCGAGAGGGGCTTATTAAAAAAACTTCTGGAGGAACAGAAACTTTCAATGACCGGCGTTGTTGATGCAACCACCGCAACGAAAATAGGCAAGTTTCTCGGTGTAAAAACCATAATAAGCGGTTCGGTTATGAAACTGCAGAACGTGTTTGAAATAAACGCCAGAATAATAGACGTGGAGACCGCTTCAATAATTGCAGCCGAAAACGTTAAAAGTTCCGCCGCCGTCAGGCTTCAGGATCTGGTTGTCCAGATGTCGGAAAAAATTATAAAAAACTTTCCGCTGGAGGGCTATATTGTCAACAAAACCGATTCAAAAGTCACCATCGATCTCGGAAGAATGGCCGGCGTTAAAGATGGAATGGAATTTCTCGTGTACAAAGAGGGCAAAATCATCAAGCACCCCAAAACAGGTGAAATATTAGATGTTCAGAGGATAGAAACAGGCAAGATAAAAATAGCCTCCGTAAGGGATAAAATAGCGGAGGGGGATGTTTTAGAGGAAGAATCTCCCGGTTCCATGTCCTATGGACAGCTTGTAAGCAGTATCGTGGGCACCTTGCAGCCGGTTCAAAGAGAGCCTACTGTGGATAGAGCTCTGGAAGAGGCGCTTTCGTCCAAGGGGTCTTCCGCCAAAAAAACACGCAGCTCCGGCGATGTTATTAACATGCTGAGATCTTCAAGTTTAAGGGACAAGGAGGAGGCCGCTAAAATCGTCGCAAAGCTGTATAAACACGACCAGACGATTCTTGATGTCGTCAATGAAGAACTGCTGAAAGGATATACCAGTCCTTCGGGCAGCAAGGATTATGTTGAAGCAATGGCATGGCTTTGCAATGCGCTTGGGGCATCGGGCCTGCCAAAATATGCATCAACTCTTGAGAAGGTTTCACAGGAAGCCCCGAACAGGAGACTGCAAAAATATGCGCATAAAAACCTGAGAAACCTTAAATAGTTTATACTTTGACTTTTCTCAATTCAAAAAATATTCTACTTGTTCACCCCTTAGGTTACAGAAAAGAGGCTGCCGGGAAAGACATTTCAAGAATAGCAAGCATCATTCCGCCGATAGGCCTTGCCGGAATAGCAGCATACCTGGAAAAACGGGGAATTGCTGCTTCGATTATTGACTGCTATGCCCGGCCTGATTCCGACAGCCTTATTCGCGGTTATCTTGAATCTGAAAAACCGGCTTTTCTTGGATTTAGCTGCACCACTTCAACTTTCCTTGACGGGGTCCGGACTGCAAAACTGGCAAAAAGTATCCTTCCGGATATAAAAGTAATTTTCGGGGGAGCCCACGTTTCAGCTCTGAAAGAAAGAATTCTGAAAGACTTTCCAGTCATTGATTTTACGGTTATTGGCGAAGGAGAGGAGACTCTTGCGGAATTGATGGAAAACAACGGGGAAAACATCTCCTCCGTGCCCGGCATCATATACCGTGAAAAAGAAGACGAAATACGCTTTACAGGCCGGAGATCGGCAGGACTCGATCTCGATACGCTTCCTTTTCCTTCCTATGAAAAGCTTGAAGGTTTTCCATCGGCATACAAAGCGCTTTTGTTTAGTTATCCGAAAGCTCCCAGCTCAAGCTGTATCACAAGCCGCGGTTGCCCCTATGCATGCAGTTATTGCGACCGTTCCGTTTTCGGCCGCTCTTTCCGTTATAACTCCGCCGAATATATGTATGAGCATGTAAGCTATTTAAACGAACGCTTCGGGGTGAAACACATAACTTTCTATGACGACCAGTTCACGTTTAAAAGGGAAAGAATCGTTGATTTCACGAGAATGATGATCAGCCGCGGGCGGAAAATTTCCTTCAATTGCGTAGCTAGAGCAGAACATATAGATTACGAGCTTCTTCTTATGCTCAAAGAGGCGGGATGCTGGATGATCAGCCTTGGAATAGAGACCGGCGATGAAAACCTGCTTGCCCGGCACAGGCAAAACGCAAATCTTTCCATGCTCTCGGAAAAGATTCATCTGATAAAAAAAGCCGGCATACGAACAAAAGGGCTTTTTATGATAGGGCTTCCCGGTGAAACGGAAGAAGGAATCAGAAAAAGCATGGAATATCTGTTTTCAAACCCGATTGACGAATTAAACGTAGCCAAGTTCACCCCCTTTCCCGGTTCCCCGATTTATGAAAAGATTCATGAAATGGGGGAATTTAACGAAGACTGGGAGCTTATGGACTGCATGAATTTTCTTTTCATTCCGGAAGGCATGACAAAAGAACGGCTTGAAGAGCTTTTCAAATTGTTTTACAGGAAGCACTTCATGAGGCCTGAAATACTTCTCGGATATATGAGCATGATCTGGCGTTCAACGGACAGCTGGAAGAGAGTCATGCAAAATCTGCCCGATTTCCTCAAATTCGCCAAAAGCAACAAAAGGCTCGGGAATTGAAGGCAGGGAATGCGCTCGCAACGAGACCTTTGAATAACGTTCAATTTTGGCCAAGTACAAGGAAGGCGATAATTTCAACCACAGGAATACATATAGTATTTCGAGGATTGAAATTTGAGCCTGACGCAGTAATCGGGTAAAAGGGGGCGTTATGCAAAGGTCTCATACAATTTCATAAGGGAGTAATAAAGTTGAATAATCTCTTGACCTTTTTCCGGGAAAACGACAGATTTGCCGGTCATTCCGGAATAGAGCTTCTTGAAATTTCGGAAGGCCGGGCAAAAGCCGTGATGAAAATCAAAAAACATCATTTGAATGCTGTTGGCAGCGTTCACGGAGGGGCGATTTTCACGCTTGCGGATTTTGTCTTTGCGGCAGCATCCAATTCACACGGGACGGTTGCCGTGGCGATAAACGTAAGCATCTCGTATCTGAAAGCGGCAAACAAGGGTCGCCTTTTTGCGGAAGCAAATCAGACCGCCATAAATCCTAAGCTTGCATCATACACGGTAAATGTTACGGATGAGCAGGGGAACCTCATAGCAATTTTTCAGGGGATGGTATACAGGAAAAAGGAGACTATTTTGACGGCTTCGTAAAAAGTCATTCTGCTGTGTTGCGCTTCACCTTTCGTCATTGCAGCGTACCAAAAAGTACGCTTCATTCCTCAAGATTCGCGCGCCTTGCATAATGAGCTTTTTACTTTGCCGTCTAAAATGCGACTTTTTACATTGTCATCCTCACATTGAGACCTTTGGAGAACGCTCAATTTCAGCCAAGTACAAGGAAGGCGATAATATAGCGCTTACGCTTCACTTCGTGCAACCGCAGGAATACACGGAAGTATTGAGGATTAAAAAATTGAGCCTGACAAAGACACGTTAGTGAAGCTTTAGCGCTATCGGGCAAAAGGGAGTGTTATGCCAAGGTCTCACATACCCATGAACTTTGCAGCGATATTCTTCATAATTTCATTTGTTCCGGCAAAGATCGACATAACCCTCACATCACGCCATCCACGTACAATCGGACATTCTTCAAATATCCCGAAATCCCCGAAAAGATCCAGTCCCCTGTCCGCAATTCTTCTGACCATCTCGGTGGTCCAGTATTTTGCCATGCAGGTTTCAATTATTATGCTTTTCTTTTCGATATGATCGGCGATAAGCTTGTCGATAAATATTCTTCCAATTTTCACTTCGGTCGCCATCTCTACCAGCGCAAATTGGACGGCCTGTGATTTTGAAATCGGCCTCCCTGAAACAAGTGTTTTTTTGCAGTAATCGATTGTGGCTTCAAAAATATATTCCGCAGCGACAATCGCCCCGATAGACGTTGCAAGACGTTCCTGCTGAAGTTTATCCATCAGCATATAAAAACCGCTCCCTTTTTCACCGAGGCGGTTTGTTGCGGGAATCCTGCAGTTGGTAAAGAAAAGCTCAGCCGTATCCTGGCTGTGGAATCCCATCTTTTCAAGCTGTCGCCCCCTCGAAAAGCCCGGAGTTTCGGACTCCACAACATAGAGAGATATCGCCTGGTAGTCATTTTTAACGGATGGATCCCTTGCCGCCAGAACGACTATGTCGCAGTTAATTCCGCTCGATATAAAAGTCTTGGAACCGTTTATTAAAACTTCCCCGTCCTGTTCAACAGCGGTAGTCGTCATACCAGCAAGATCGCTTCCGGCTCCCGGCTCCGTCATGGCAATAGCGGTTATGCATTCCCCCGTCACGCAACCCGGCAGGTATTTTCTTTTTATTTCCTCAGAGCCGAATGTGTCTATGTAAGGCACAACCACATCCGTGTGCAGCATCGTTATCAGTCCGGTCTGATTAGTCTTTGCCATTTCTTCGGCTGCGATTACAGAATAAAGAAAATCTCCGCCTATCCCGCCGTACTCCGGAGAAACAGACATGCATAAAAAACCGTTCTCCCCCATCTTTCTCCAGGCGCTTTTCGGAACAATTTTATTTTTTTCCCACTCTTCAACATGGGGTTTAACTTCTTTTTCAATAAATCCGCGCAGCCGTTTCCTGAACTCTTTATGCTCGTCCGTATACTTTAGAATATCCATATTTTTCCTCTATTCCTTATGATCCTGTAAAAAACCGGCTTTTGCTTCGAATTTTGACGTCAAAGTAAAAAGCTCAAACCGTCACCCTTCATATTTTCCGATAATCGATATGCTGCAAACATTCATAAAGGGAAAACCCCCGAGGTTGTGGGTCAGGCCGAACCTCGGGTTATCAAGCTGTCTTTTGTCCGCGCGCCCGTGAAGCTGCAAGTACATCTCATAAAGCATGCGAATACCGGAAGCGCCTATAGGGTGGCCGAAACATTTAAGTCCCCCGTCCACCTGGCAGGGAATTTTCCCGTCCCTGTCATAAAATCCATCCAGTATGTCGTGAACCGCTTTTCCTCTTTCGGATATATGGAGATCCTCCATTGTCACAAGCTCTGTTATTGAGAAGCAGTCGTGAACCTCCATCATGCTTATCTCTTTCTTAGGGTCAGTGATTCCGGCTTCCTTGTAAGCCTTTACACTGCATTTTGTTGTCGTCATGAAGTGGTCGCCGTCCCATTCGTTATACGCCATCTCCTCCCCGCTGCTTAAGGCAAGCTGAATTGATTTGACGCTTACAAAATCTTTTTTGCCGAGTTTTTTGGCGATTTCAGGAGTAGTCACGATCGCGCATGCCGAGCCGTCACTCACGCCGCAGCAATCAAAAAGCCCTAATGGGTGAGCAATGATCGGCGAAGCCATTACCTGCTCGATCGTTACCGGCTTTCTTAAGTGAGCCTTTGGATTCAGAACCCCGTTTGCATGACTTTTAACAGATACATGCGCCATCGCCCGCTTTAAATCCTGGGCCGATATTTTATACTTTGCGGCATAAGCGCTCGCTAGCTGGGCAAACGAACCGGGAGCGGTAAGATTCGGCCACCACTGCCACGCAAGGCTTCCGGCTCCCGAACCCGGATTGGGTAACCCGCCATAGCCGGTATCTTTCAGCTTTTCAACGCCCAGGGCAAGGCAAATATCATATGCGCCTGAAGCAACCGCGTAACACGCACCCCGGAAAGCCTCCGTGCCGGTTGCACAGTAATTTTCCACCCTTGTCGCCGGAATCATTGGCAGACGCAGACTGGTTGTAAGAGGAAGCGCGCTTTTACCCACACCCACCTCGTCCATGCACGTTCCCAGCCACGCCGCTTCGATATCTTTCTTCTCAATCCCGGCATCGGCGAGGCATTCTTGAAAAGCCTCCACCATCAACTCTTCGGCCCCCATATCCCAGCGCTCTCCGAATCGGGTGCATCCCATACCTATTATTGCAACTTTATCCTTTATTCCTGTAGCCATGGCTGCTTTCTCCTGTCAATTAAGTTTAAACAGCTTACCAATAAGCTGGGATTTCATAATATCGCCTTCAATTTTTAATTTGCCGGAGGTAAAAGCCTGCATCGGGTTCAGCTTCCCGGTAATAAGTTCGACAAAATCTCCGTCTGAAATTTTAAGTGTACATGTTGGTTTTTCGGCCGTCCCTTCGGTCACGGTGCATTTCGAATCCTTCACCGTAACGAACCAGCTTCCTCCTCCTGAACCCGAAATAACATACTGGAAAACGGCATCCACATCCTTTGCGGCCGATGCATTAAAGGCTTCCGTCATTTTATTGAAAATACCCTTTACATCCGGCTCTGCGCCTTTCTGTCCGCCGGTCTCCTTTTTACCCGTATCCGGAGGGGCAATAAGCGCGAAAATTGCCGAATTGGCATCCTCGGTCTCTTTCGCCCCTTCCATCGAATTTATCCTGTTCCAGTTCTCGCTTATCTGCTCAGGAGTAGGCGGTTTCCCGGCATCGCCAAGCTTGATTCCGGGGCCGGTCAGTATTGCCGCCCTGTTGTAATACCCCATTCCGCTGTTGAAAATGGCACCCGATTCCCTGCATTCTTCGCTGCAAAGATAAACGACCATCGGTGCAACAAACTCCGGTTTCGATTTTTCAAATATCTCGGGCGGCATGACATCTTCAGTCAGGCGGGATGCTGCAAGGGGAGCGATGGTATTCACCTTGATATTATATTTTTTCCCTTCGAGTTTGAGGGTATTCATCAGCCCCACAAGGGCCATCTTTGCCGCCGAATAATTGGTCTGGCCGAAATTCCCGTAAAGGCCGGCCGCGGAAGTCGTCATCACAATCCTGCCGAAACCGTTTTCCCGCATGGCTTTAAAAGCAGGTCTTGTAACATTGTAGGCGCCGGTCAGGTGAACATCCATTACAGTCTTCCAGTTTTCAGGTTCCATCTTCAAAAAGCTCTTATCCCTCAGGATACCGGCATTGTTTATAAGAATATCAATTTTACCGAAGGCATCCAGAGCAGTTTTAACTATTCTTTCCCCGCCTTCAGGTGTTGCAACACTGTCATAGTTTGCGACCGCCTCTCCTCCTGCTGCTTTTATCTCTTCAACTACCCTGTCGGCAGCGGAGCTTGAGCCTGCGCCCGATCCGTCACGGGATCCGCCCAGATCATTTACCACGATTTTTGCTCCGCGCTTTGCAAGCTCCAGGGCATATACCCGGCCCAGCCCTGCGCCTGCTCCGGTAATAACTGCAACATGTCCGTCAAAACGGACTTTTCTCATCTCTTCCGCCGCACCCGGAACCGGCATCGCCTTCCAGAAATAATTTATGAAACCGCGCTCCTTGTCTTCAACCCTTTTCCTGAACACAAGCTGAACGGGAAGCCCGACTTTCAGATCCTCAAATTCGCAGTCGGTAAAATCGGCCATGAATCTCCCACCGCCTTCAAACTGCACCATACCGTATTTATGGGGCGGATCAACCGATACCGCAAGAAGATCTCCGGTAAATGTTTTTATT
>JAHJRK010000201.1 GCA_018830925.1 Pseudomonadota bacterium | reverse complement strand
TACTCGTCATTCCGATGACTGAAGCAGGGTATTATAACAATTTTTTATATATAAGAGGTGCTTATGGCCGGAGGTTATACCGGAAAATATTGTATTGTGGACCTTGGAAGTAAAAAAACAGAGGTAATTGAGCCAGGAGAAGCGTTTTACAGAAAATATCTTGCTGGGTATGGTCTTGGGGCTGCCGTTATCATGGAAAGGCAGAAGCCCGGAATAGCGCCGCTTTCACCTGAAAGCCATCTGGGATTCTGCTCCGGGCTGCTTACCGGCTCCGGCGCATTTTTTTCAGGCCGGTTCATGGTTGCCGGAAAGTCTCCCCTGACAGGGGGCTGGGGGGACGCAAATGCAGGCGGTTTTTTTTCACAAGCGCTGAAAAAAACCGGATACGATGCTGTATTTTTTACAGGAAAATCGGAAAAACCGGTATGGATATTTATTGACGATGGGAAAATTGAAATAAGAGATGCCTCCTTGCTTTGGGGAAAGGACATTACAGAGACAGAAGAACTTATAAAAAATGAACTGAATGATAATAAAGTTCAGATAGCCTCGATTGGAGAAAGCGGGGAGAAAATATCGCTTATATCGGGGATTTCAACAGACAGCGGGCGTATTGCAGCCAGATCAGGCCTTGGCGCAGTGATGGGGAGTAAAAACCTGAAGGCGGTTGCGGTAAGAGGAAAGAAAAAAGTTCCGGTGGCCGATCCGGAAGCTGTAAAGGAAATAAATAAAAAATTTATTAAAGACTATAAGAAATCAAACATAGCCGACAGATTGACTTTGCGGTTTATGAATTTTTTAAGCCAGATTATTGCCAGAACGGGCATATCTGTTCCTGCCACGCCTTCTCTTGTAAGGGAGATTTATAAAAAGTACGGAACTTCGGGTCTTACGGTCTATTCGGCTATGACTGGCGATATGCCTATAAAAAACTGGGACGGTGTGGGCTATACGGATTATACCATAGGAAAGGCTGAAAAAAATTCAGATAAAAACGTGGTAAAATACCAGAAGCGAAAATATGCCTGTCAGTCATGCCCGCTTGGTTGTGGCGGAATAATAGATGTAAAAAAAGGGCGATTTAAAGGAATGACCAGCCACAAGCCTGAATATGAGACGCTTGGCGCTTTCGGAGGCCTTCTTTTGAATGACGACCTTGATTCAATTATCGAACTTAATGAGATGTGCAACCGGGCCGGGATCGATACGATTTCAACAGGAGGAACGGTCGCTTTTGCTATTGAGTGCTTTGAAAACGGGATAATAGATGAAAAGACAACGGGTGGGCTAAAACTCGGCTGGGGGAAGACCGGAGAAATAATAAGGCTTACCGAAATGATTATCAGGCGGGAAGGATTTGGCGATATTCTTGCTGATGGAGTAAAAAAAGCAGCCGAACGAATCGGAAAAGGATCGGAACAATTTGCAATACATGCGGGCGGGCAGGAACTTCCTATGCACGATTCTAAGCTTGATCCAGGGTATGCAATTGCGTATGAATGCGAACCGACACCAGGACGCCATACAATCTCGTGTTATCTTTATGCCGGCCTTTTTGGAGTAAAGAAGAAATTTCCCGCAGCGCGCCGTATGATAAAGAGCGCGGAAGGCAAACATTCAAAAAAGGTTAAGGCGTATGCCGCCGGAAGTTTTTACATGCAGATTGTAAACTGCACCGGCATGTGCATGTTCGGAGCAATGACCAGTTCTCTTCCTTTGGTTGAATACCTGAACGCTGTGACGGGATGGAATCTTTCAGCCGATGAATATCTTAAGACCGGGGAACGCATACTAAATCTCAGAAAGGTCTTTAATGTGAGGGAAGGGATAAGGCCCGAAGATTACAGGCTCAGTGCAAGAGCCATTGGTGTGGTACCTCTTCCCGGAGGACCGCTTAAGGGTGTTACAGTGGACATGGAAACCATACGCAGGGAATTTTTCAAAACTGTCGGCTGGGATATCACGACAGGAGGTCCCACGGAAGAAAAGATGAAGGAGCTTGGGATAGAGCAGAATTGCCGCGAAACGGCATAAAATTGATGAACTCGTAATAAGTCGAAATTCAGACGGCAAAGTAAAAAGCTCATTATGCAAGGCGCACGAAACTTTAGTACCTTAGAAATAATTTTCTGCGCGTTTTTGGCAGAAAATTATTTCGTAAAGGTACTTATCCCGTTTATCGGGGTTAGGAATGAAGCGTACTTTTTGGTACGCTGCAATGACGAAAGATGAAGTGTCCGCCGCGGCGGACAGAATGACTTTTTACGCAGCCGTCAATCTGTTTACGAAGCCTTTAACTCCGTCTTATCCAGTCACTCTCTTTGATCAGCATTGTTGTCGGATCAAGGGAGAGTCCGGTTGCAACGGAATCAGGTTTCCCTCCTTTTAAAACCTTCAAGTAAATTTCTTTTCCTTCAGGCTGAATCAATATGACTGTTTCAAAAAGATCTTTAACAGCATTAAGCTGATCCGGAATACAATCTGAACCGGGTTTTTCATCTCTGTGGGTACGGACAGAAAGCCATGCTTTCAGAGAGTGATTTTTTGCAAATGCCTTCAGGTCGGATAGAGGTTCTCTTTGCGATTCATCAATAGGAAGACCATCAATAAAAATTACATGGGGTCGGAAAATATTCTGCTCCATCAGGTCCGTCAATCTTTCTTCAAGCTTGGGGACGCTGAATCCCTCTACTTCGAATGTCATAATAAACCTGTGCGGAAGCATATTCTCAAATATTTGTTCCTGATCCGCCATACTGTATTGTGATGCGATGTTGCGGTAAACTTCCTTGTACCATAGACCGACTTTTTTTACAGGATCATTTAAGCTTATATGAAGTACATTCTTATTGCAGAGCAGGCTGTGTATGGCTAATTGAATAAGAAGAG
>JAHJRK010000021.1 GCA_018830925.1 Pseudomonadota bacterium | reverse complement strand
TCTGACTCTTCGATAACAACCGGAGTAAAAAGAATGTGCCCCACTATGATTTTGCCATCCTCAGCTACCAACGATATAAAATCGGGGCAGGCTTGCCGCAGCTTATCAACGATGTCGGCTTCCACGGGCTGTTCAAATGCCCGTTCATTGAGACTGCGCACCTGCAAAATATCTCCCTGGTTTTCAATTCGTATGTTGACCATTGATTTTCCTAAAGAAGCCTGGGCATGACAACTGAAATATTTCAATCATACAAACACTGCAGGAGAAACTTTAAAACGCTCGCAAAGAAGCTTAACCTGGCGAACATTGAGCTGACGTTTGCCGGATATAATTTCCGACACGACCCCTTGGCTCCCGATCTCGGGCAGGTCTGATTGCTTAAGGCCATGTTCTTCCATCAAGGTCTTTAGCGCATTTATCGCATCCCCCTCCATATCGGGATAATTTTGAGATTCATAGGTTTCGATTAGGCTTCCAATTGTCTCCATCAATGATGATAAGGGATGAGATTCATTGTTACCCACTTCATCGATAAGACTGTCAAGAAGATTGACCAGGTTATTATAATCTTTTTCATTATGCGGCACAGAAAATACACTCTGTATGTTTGGCCAAACTTTGGCGATTTCTTTAAGCTGAGTATTCATTATTTCCTCCAATTTCCTCGGTCATATTCCTTGTGAGTAAGAACATGCCGAATATAAATCCGCTGCGTGTTGTAGTGTATTGCGGCAATTAAACGAGCCTTGTTTCCACCAATATTAAATACCGTCAAATTATCGACCTTATCAGCCTCCGGAAATGCCTGCCGCAGTTTAGCAAATGAATTAAAATCGGTCCGTTTTACTATCCTATACCAAGACTCAATCGCGGAAGAACAATCAGGATGCTTTTTAGTAAATTCAATCAAGCGCTTTCGGGTGATTATGTGCATGTAAGGAGTCTATCTCAGATTGAGATATGTGTCAATAAAAAATATGCAGGAGTAATTTTTGCGAGGACAACATCGTTATCATAAAAATGCGTGCAACCTGTTTTTATTTCTCCCCATTTTCTTACTTCAAATTCATGGTTCCTGCCGTATTCAGCATAAATCAGAGGCATTGGAACAAATCCGGTACGCCCTTTACTTCTGAAGTTTCTTCGCCCCCCCTTTAAAGGAAAGAGCGTTCTCATTATTTATAGGTATCTTCGGGAAGTATTCAGCTCTGCTTTGCAGACTGACTTATGCCCGCCAGAGACAGTTCCAGCCTTCTCGAAAGCTCCGACATACTCATCCCAAGCTCGCGTACTATCCAACAACAAAAAAGCTGCGGGCCATCTGATATCATTATACATTCAGATAATGAACTTTAGATGTAAAGGGCCCCCTATTCGCTTTTCATATTACACGTTTAAAAATGTAGAAACGCATAATTTCAGTCGCAGTAGAGGCAGTCGTTACCGACTACTCCCTGCACAGATCCCGGCGTGCAGCATTACTGCACCGGGCTCTTGCCGCCGGTCGTGACGCAAAGTCTTTGCCAAGGGTGGGGATGCAGCACTTTCGCGGTCGGTATCCAGTCTTTCACGTGTTTCTTGAATTTCTCCCACGTAAGCTTTCGGGCTTTCTGGCTCCTCTTCCTTAAGATTCGGAACCAAGCCTTGTTCACCTCCGTACGAAATTCATCCAGACTGCTCCTGTTTCCAGGAACCGCAAAATAATTGAAGTAGCCCTGCACGACCGACCGGAGCCATTGGCCCTGCTCCCGAATCGGTTCATGCATCCATTTACGGAGTGTCTTACCTACTTCCTTTATCTTCCTGCGCATCCTCTTTCCGCTGATCTTGCGCCGGATCATAAAATATCCGGTCTTGGGGTTCTTGGAACAAATGTGCGTAAACCCCAAGAATTCGAATGTTTCCGGCTTGCTTTCTCCGCGTTCCTTCCGGTTTGATTCCGCAAACCGGCCAAACTCGATCAGGCGGGTCTTGTCATGGTTGATCTCCAGTCCAAAAGTTGCCAAGCGTTCCTCTAATTCGCCTTGGAACCTCGTAGCTTCTTCCTTGTGCTGGAATCCCATGACAAAATCATCGGCATACCGCACAACCACTATCTCCCCTCCGGCTTCGGTCTTTCTCCACTTGTCTACCCACAGGTCGAATACATAATGCAGGTATATATTGGCCAAGAGTGGTGAAATAACCGATCCTTGTGGAGTCCCTTTGGTTGTCGGAGACCACTGGCCTTCTTCGGATACTCCGGCTCTAAGCCATTTCCGAATCAGACGCAGTATCCTGGAATCGGCAATATGGTGTCCCAGAAACTTCAGTAGCCATCCGTGATCGAGATTGTCAAAGAAACTTCGGATGTCCACTTCCAGCACCCAGTTGACCTTGCGTTTGGTTATACCTACATAAATCGCGTCCAAGGCTCTATGCGGGCTTCTCTCCGGGCGGAATCCGTAACTGAATCCCAGAAATTCTTCTTCATATATCCGGTTCAGTATGGTCACCACTGCCATCTCGGCTATCTTGTCTTCCAATGCGGCTATACCGATTGGTCGTTGTCTGCCGTCCGGCTTCGGAACATAGATTCGCTTGGAGGGTTTGGCCCGATAGGTCCCATTATGGATGCGTTCATGCAGATTTGCCAGTCGCTTTTCCAGGTCTTCACCGTACTGACGCCAAGTCACATCGTCCACCCCGGAGACAGCATTTCGATTAAGTCCGATGTAGCTTTTCCGCAGGTGTTCGATGGTAATATGGTGCATCAGGGCGGTGAAGCGGGTCTTCTTGTCCCTTTTTGCAGCTTCACGTATTCTGTCTAGTCCATGCAATGTTTTCCCCTGCCGCTGTGTACAGGTCACAGTCGTCCTTTCCAGAATTCCCGTCGGCCACCGGCCTTCCCTCCAGAGCCTCCGCCAACGATTTCACTCGTTCTTGTTCGACTCCTTCACTGGTATTATGCCAGTGTCCGACTTCTCAGCAGCGTTCATGCCGGGCTTATATGCTGTTCGCTTTCCCCGACCGATCCATCCAATTACAATGGATGCCGCTGAGATCTCCCGGTTCTCGTGCATAGAGTGTCCACGCATGCTCAGGGTCTTTGACTCCGCGGGGTCGATGCATAACTCGCTGCCTGACGTGATGCATCGTTTTACCTTCCCCATCGTCCAACAAGGTCGGCACCCCGGTTGAGGTGATTTCGGAGCTCTATGGCTGGCCTGCGTTTCCCCCTGTCAACGCTTCACGAATACCCTCACGAATACCCGCGCATGACTCGGGGCCATGATGGTTCAGCTACTCCTTTCATGTAAGACTCTTTCATTCTCTACTCTATGCCGGTTTATCCCGGCGCACTGGGCGTCCCCGTGTACCCCCCCTGGCACCGGCGATCCGGAAACGTAGTTGCTTTTATGATGTGATTATAATAGGGTGGGTCATGCTCTTATAAAAAGGAGGTAACGATGCGATATAAACTGCTTTTTATTGCCTTACTCCTCATTCTCTCTGCCTGCGCGCATCCATATATAGGCTTACCTGTTCGTACCACAGGTCCCTTTTGGTGTCACACTTATGCTTTTTCTAAATCGTGTGTAATTATAACAGAACATCTGAAATACGACTTTGAGATTAATTATAATGCCGTTACCAGCGAGTGTTCAATAAATGGTCATATTGAGCCTGTCAGTATAAAATCATTTTCCAACTTTGAGGTTGATAAAAGCACTTTTTATTTTATTTTTGCCAATAACGGTGTTGTTGTTGATGTCGTTTCTTTTTTAATTTCAAGCGATAATCTACAAAACAATATCCCGTTGAATTTGACGTTTAAAACCAAGCCTTTTGACTCAGTGTCTATTGATTATTCTTTTGTCGTATCAGGATAAGGTCGGATCGACGCCGATCTCGACCAGTTCCAGATCAACGGCAAGGTAATCTGGTTCAGCAGGGATATTGAAAGATAGCTATTTAATAAAAAGATGTAAATGTACTTCTCAGCTGGATTGTAATGAGGGAATAGTTGGAGCCAACAAATGCCTGAAAACAATAGCGAGATCGTACCTCCAAAACCAGCGCCGCCGTCTTCCTCTGGTTCGGCGACAGCGAAGAAAATTAATAAACAATCCTCAAAAATTAGCCACTATGGTTGGGTAGTACGTGAATTTATTCATAAATGGAATCATATTATTCCTGCCATAACTCTCGTTGTTAGCATCATCACTCTCGTTGTATTATACAAGAACCTTATATTTTTTCAGAATCAAATAATATTAATCCAAAAACAACTATCATTGACACAAAATCAAATAGAATTAACTCAAATACTTAACCAACCCTTCTGTGCAGTTAAAGAACTCAGGGCAGTTAAGGATCCTGACGAATCAACCAAAAGAACTAAAAAAGGTAAAGACTTTGTTGAAGTAGTTAAAATAACTTCAGTTATAAAGAATTATGGGAATTACGTTTCAAAAAAAACCACACTAAGCTGGAGCGATGCAATATTTACAATTATTGAGAAGAATAAGATTGATATAACAAAATGGGAGGCGATCCCAAAATCGAAGAGCAATACTGTTATGGCAGTATTGCCACAACAAGAAATTGAAGTCTTTATGCGTTATATAGACAAAAAGGACTTCGATAATATGGTAGAGGGATACAAAACAGCCTTAGTAGTAAAGCTGACTGTAGATTATCGGGACATGGACAACAAAGCTCAACAATATTCGTGTTTCTACGCGATTACAAGATTACTAACAGATGATCGTGGTGTTTATGAAGTTTCATTAAAAGAAAGTAAATTAGATGAAATAAGTGCCGATGGGAAAAGGTAATTGCGTTTATGGTGTGATTCGAATCAATTTATATAACCTGCTTACAAAAGGAGCGTGTTATGGCGATATCCAAGAAAGTGGCGGAAAGAATCGTTCAGCAGTTAAAGCGATACCAGGGAGTTTTGACTGAAGCGAAAAATCGGGATATTAATGAGTCAGACACCGTTGTAATCATCGCCGACATGCTTGCGGATATTTTTGGTTATAAGAAGTATGTTGAAATCACAACTGAGTTCGCAATAAGAAGTACGTATGTGGATCTCGCCGTTAAGGTCGGCCTAGAGGTTCGTTTTTTAATAGAAGCGAAGGCCGTTGGTGTCGCTTTAAAAGATTTTCACGTCAAGCAGGCGATTGATTATGGCGCAAATCAGGGCGTAGAATGGGTTATTTTAACGAACGGGATCGTTTGGCAGGTTTATAAAATTCAGTTTCGCCAACCGGTCGACAAGGTTTTAATCTATGAAGTCGATCTTCTTAATGTAAATCCTAAAAACACTCAGATTATTGAAAGTTTTGGCAATTTAAGCAGAGAGGGTTTCACTTCTTCATCGATGGCTGCATTTTGTCAGCAGCAACAAGCGACAAGTAAATTTTCATTGGCTGCCATCATCCTCAGCCCGCCATTGCTTCAGGCTATAAAAAAGGAGCTTAGGCGCATAAGTTCATCAATTAAAATTGAAGATGATTATTTGAAAGCGATTCTACAGAATGAGGTTTTAAAAAGAGAAGTTGTCGAAAGCGATGATGCTAAACAAGCAATGGATTTTCTTAAAAAATCATTAAAAACAGTCTCAAAGCCTAAAGTGAAAGTCCAGGCAACAAGCCCAGCCGTCGTTGAAACGAAAACCGATTCTGATCATATGCCAGGAGGCGTACAAGAAATTAAGCATGACGAAATATAAACTGCTTACTATTGCCTTGCTGATTATTCTCTGTGGCTGTGCCTCCCGACGAGTGGTCTTGATGCCAGAAGCCGAGCGGGTGACAGTCGGCAAAGGTGACCCCGCAGATAACTTTACACAGATCGGCCCGGTTACCGGTCTGAATGGAAGCGGCTGCGGTGCCTTTGGCCGAATGGGCACCTACGAAGGGGCCGTTACAAACATCAGGAACAAAGCAGCACAGATGGGCGCGGATTACGTTCAAATCATGGTCATCAAAGAACCACACCAAACGTATAACTGCTACGTTAATACTTATCAGATCAATGGGACGGCATACAAAAAGACTAAAGAAAGTCCATCTCCAGTCCCTATCGCCATCTCTGATACTAACAAGGACAAAAGAACGCTGACCGAAAAACTTAGAGAGCTGAATCAATTGAAAAGCGAAGGCCTGCTTTCCGATCAGGAATATGAAGAACAGCGTAGAAGAGTGTTAAAGGAATAATGTGCGGCCATAACAACGATTTACACACGGACACGGATAAGCCCCGTGCCGGCGAAACCGCGCGTTATGCAGCAATAAAAATATAAATTTACGACGGAGGCGTCAGAATGAATTCTATGTTACCTAATGGTTTTTTATCATGGGTGATTTACATTGTTCTCGCACTTCTCTTAGGTGCCTTAGGTACTGGCATTTGGGAATCAGTACTAAAGCCCATGCTTACGAGATTAGCATCACTGTCTTTAAGAATATTGACCTTCGGCATAAAATCTGCTGAAAGAAAACTCTTTGCGCAAATAGCGAAGCGTGCACCGTATAAAATAGCTCTATTTTTTATGAGTCTATTACCCTTCATTTTTTGTCTCTTAGTGGGTTATAATTTTGCGAGCTATACAGAGGCAGGCGAGCGGAGAATGCAAGCCCAGTTAGCTGCCATCGAGCAGTTGGCAAAAGTCTCCCCAGAAATGGCATCGGCGAAGCTTTCTCAAATGGAAAAGGAGTCATTAAAAGAACTGTATTTGTTTCAACTACTCTTAAGCTGCGCCGGTTTCATTTTTATGGCTTATAACTATATCAGATATATGTTCATTTCGTCGGCGATAAATTATTTCGAACAATGTATGAGTATTTGTGGACCCTATTTCAAAGACGTTGAAGAGAAACAGTTCATTCAAGACTTTGCACTGATCGCATCGGAAAGTGACTTTTCTAACATTATCCACCAATTAAGAAAACTTGCAGAAATAAATAATAAACAGCTTCCACCTTCGGATCTCTTATGATCATTCGTTTTGATAATAACTTCAAAGCTATCCGAAAATAAATTAATATACATAACACCCAAATCAACCCGACTGGCAATAAGCGTGGTTTGGTTTATGTCTTTCTGGTTGCGCCAACGGGTTATTTAACTCGTTGGGCATGGAAGTAACTATAAAAAGGAGAACAAAAGATGAATCGGAAAGACGCAATTCATAGCCTAGTGAACTTGATAGCCTACGAAGTTTACGAATTTATAAAGGCGAACGAAAATGAGTACAAAGACAGATGGGTTCCGGCAATATACATCAAAGACTCTCTCGGCCTAAATCTTAATGCTGTGCCGAATGCTAACGAGCAACAAGGCGCAACAGGGTGGCTTTTCGGAATCGTTGCCCGAATTCTGGAAGATGACAAACTTGTCGAATACAATAACACCGGAAATAGGGCATTCTACCGGTCAAAGAAAACATGAATAGAAATTCAAGGGATGCCTAACCAGGCCGCCGGACTTTATTCGTCCGAAGACAGGTGAAAAAGTCAGCGGTACCGCTAAATATTTTGTAGCCGATTGTGTTTTTATTTATGGGGTTTTTGAAAAAGATAGTCGCCGTTTTAAATTTGTGTTTTATTGCATATTTTTCCGCGCGGCCAAAATTTTCCAGCCTATTTAATTCTATGTAATATCAAGCCATTTAGTCCATCACAGGTACACCATTCGTGCGCAATAAGTCCCATCAAATCCCACCTAGTCCCTTGTCGCCAAATACATTCCCCCCTTCACCGAATCCAGCGCTGCCGTTTTCTGGATTTGAAAGTATTGCATAGGAAATTCCGAAATGGAATAACCCCTTTAAGCCTATCACCCCCATTTCCTTTTCAGCGTGGGCGACTCAAGAGATTTCTTCAACTGCTTTAAAAAAAGGCTTCTTGGAATTTCTCTTGCCCCGAAGCGTTTGAGATGACCGGGTGCTTGGGACACAACTTCTGAAGTTCCTTCGAACCGACTGAAAAAAATGTAAAATTGCGATAAAAAAACCATGTTTTACTTATTTTATCAAATAGTTTTGAGTGAACAGATATCGCAGCAAATAGATGCCATATTGCCATTGATATCATATTTTACGGGCATGCCAAGTTGATTAAAAACTGTTTGATGATCTTCCATGGATCTGGAAACCAATTTACCCCCTTTTGCTAAGGTTTCAAGGTATCTGTCGGCAAGGCGATTACCTTTGACCAGAGTAGTAAAATACATCCTGCCATCTTTTGGGTAGGTATAACGTTCGTGCAAAACGTTCACAACTCTAAATTCATGTCATCTATATCCTGTTTCCCCTCTGCGGATATCAACCGCGTCAAGCAAGAGTTAGTTACACCAAGATACTGCGCAACATCAGTCCCGGAATAATCCAGCGCCCTGACACCGATCCGGGGCGACTTGGGGGCGTTCTTCCAAAGGCCAATTAGCAATTGCCTGTGTGTATTTCTTCTTTTTCACCGTTGACCTTTCAATCGTTCCTTTCTCTTTGCTGTCGACCGATACCTACAAGGCATGATTTCATTTCTCATTCTCTATAAAATCTTTGATCCAAGAAACGAGTTCATCGACATTATCCATGTTCACAACGGCCCACAAGATTCTTGCAGGACTATTTCCATTAAGCACCTTATGCATGCGCAAGTTGATGGATTCCAGCGATCCTGCGGCTGACAACCTTTTCGGCCATTTTTAGATCATAGGTCGCCTGCAAGTTGATCCAGTATTGGGGCGTCTGGCCAAAGGCCTTGCCGAAAAGTAAGGCCATCTCAGCGGTGACAGGTCTTTTCCCTTTGACGACGTGGGATATTCTCATGGCCGAAAGTCCAATGGTGCGTGCAAACTCAGCCTGAGAGATCCGCAATTCGTCAAGATTCTCTTTAAGAAATTCCCCCGGATGAACCGGAGGAAGATTATTTTTCGGATTCATGGTTTTATCTCCTCAGTGATAATCAACAATTTCGACATCGTAAGCCTCACCTTTTTCAAACCGAAAACAGACGCGCCATTGTTCGTCGATAAGGAGAAAATTTTAAACAGCTGGCAATAGCTTGTCCGTGTTCAAGGCATGGTTCTACCGTTCCCTTCCTTCCCGAACAATATCAGCTAGTTCCTGAGTCGTGATATTCGCTTTAATTGATGGAACATCTAAAGGCGAAGAAGCAATCTTTTCCGGAATCAATGCAAAAGTTCGCCCGTCTTTCCTTTGAATTAGAACTTTGCCTGTATTTTCAGCCTGATCAAGAACTATAGATAGTTTTTGCCGGGCTTCTGAATATGTATAGACTTGCATTTTAAACCTCCATGGTTGCGACAATAAAAACTTATCTGACAGGATTTACAGGATTTGACGGATCAACTGCTTCAGGCCAGCAGGCAAAATCAAGGATCATCCTGTTAATCCTGTCTAAAACCATATGTATCAACACTTTGTGTCGAGGATACTTGCAGCAACTGTTTACCCGCATAAAACAGCGAAGAGCCGATAGAATGAAAAGTTGCGATAAAAAACCATGTTTTGCTAATTTTGTCAAATAGTTTAGAAAGACTCCAATATTTAATATTGACGCATCCGTCAAAAGTGTTATACTATTTCTCAGTCAACGTATAACGTTTGGAGGTCTTATGGGTTCTTTAAATTCAGCAATCGTCACAGTTTCTTCCAAGGGATGGGTGGTTATCCCTTCATTATTCCGGAGGCAAATTGGATTGAAACCAGGCATGAAGATGGTTGTAACTGAAACAGATGGGAAAATCATACTAACACCTCAATCAGGCGACCCAGTGGACATGCTCTATGGCAAACTATCTGATGGTGAATCTCTGACAGACGCTTTGCTGGCTGACCGTAAAGAGGAAATAAAGCGTGAAAAAGCCAAAATACATTCTCGATAGCTATGCTCTTCTTGCCTATTTCCAGGCGGAGCCGGCTGGTGCTAAAGTTCGGACTATCCTCAGGGAAGCATCAAACGGTCATGTTACGGCATCTATGTCGGTAATCAGTCTCGGTGAAATTTATTACATTATCGCCCGGAAGAGAGGGATAGATAAAGCTGTAGAAATCACAGAAGATATTTCCCATTTACCTATCGACCTGGTTGATGTCACTACAAAACGTGTCCTTGCAGCAGCACATGTGAAGGCGCTCCATCCTATCTCCTACGCTGATGCCTTCGTTGTGGCAACGGCAGAGGAATTTTCGGGAACAATCGTCACAGGAGATCCGGAATTCAAAGAAACTGAAGCTCGTGCTGCCGTTTTCTGGCTTTGAAAGTATTTCATAGGTACTTCCGAAACGGAAAAACCCCTCTCAAGACTGTCGCATCTATTTACCTTCGATATAAGTTGATTTACGAAATAATTTTAACTCTCTAACAATCGCCGCTGCAGCAGCGATTGCATGTCACGCCGACCATCGACAATCAAAAGAACATATACGTTATTATCCATGACCCGGTAAATGATACGGTAAGGTTTAAAGAAAATCTCGCGGTATTCACGAATTCCAAGCGCAAGCAGTTCTTTAGGATTTGCACCCCGCTCGGGGAATTCGGACAAATTGGAGAAGGCTTTCTCGATCTGATCCAAAACGTAATCCGCTTTTCGGGGCGCATCGTGCACAGCGATGTAGTCGTAAATCTCGGTCAGATCATGCGCTGCGTCATTGGTCAGAAAAACCTCAAACGGCATCACTGAACCTCTCGCTCTTCTCGCAGACGTTTGATAACATCTTTGGCAGGAAGGACCCTGCCTTCCTCAATCTGATGCATCCCGAGCGCCAGGATTTTCAGGAGAGCCATTGTTTGCTGTGTTTGCTCGTAGCTTTCTATGTCCTGTATAACCACCTTGGCTTCGCCGTTCTGGGTGATGATCAGTGGTTCCCGCTGTTCGGCAAGATTTCTTACAATTTCGGCGGCATGAGCCTTCAGATAACTGATGGGCCTGATTTGGGTAGAAAGTTTCATGAATACACCTCCATTTTCTGAGTAGGACTTAATATAGTCCATAAACAGGTCATATGTCAAGATTGAAGATGGGCTGCTCGACACTGTATTCGATGATTGCCGTTTTCATACCCGATAGATATATTCAGGTCTTACGACCCCATTTTCCTTTCAATGTCGGTAAGGCAAAAGATTTTTTCAACTGCTTCAAAAAAAGGCTCCTTGGAATTTCTCTTGCCCCGAAGCGTTTGAGATGACCGGTTGAAACCTGGCAGTCGATAAGATCAAAGGAGTTTTCCTTAAGATATTTAACGAGGCAGGCAAAGGCGACCTTTGAGGCATTGCTCTCATCAGTGGGCGGTTCTGGCTATTGATCTCTGGGATAGGGAGTTTTTCGACAAGAATCCGGGAAAGGTAACAGCGTGAAACAGATCCTCCAAAACCTTAAAAACGGTAAAACTCTTGAGAAGTTATGAGTGGAGAGTAGGCAGATTAGCGGTGCATTATGACGCTATTTTAAACGGCAATTGGAAATTACCAGCGATAATTCCCGGGACGGTAATATCCTCATCAAGATTTTCCCATCGCAGTGCAAATCCGTTCAATCTAAGCGTAACTTTCTTGAGTTGAGCATCAGTGGCTCTTGACAGGATCTTAAATCGATCCGCAGGGAATCCGACGATGCGTCCGTCGGTAAGTTCGACATAGATCATTCGACCTGCCGCCCAGGCTTTTATGGCGGTGGGTTCTCCTAATTCTTCTTTTTTATTTTTGAGTTTCATGATATTTCTCTATGAATAAAAGTTGATTTTCGAATACCAATTTTTCGATCTTTCTAATGGAGAGCGGCGTAATCCCTCTATTTTTTGCCAATCGGACCGGTTGAAGCCAGAACTTACATTCCCCATCAGGCGTTTCTACATGAATATGTACGGGTTCTTTCCCCTCATCCGAATAAAAATGGAAACGATATGATCCTATTCTCAGGACTGTCGGCATATTAGATATATATAACATGTAACTTTGTGTTGCAATGGAATTTTGAATTCTTTTGTCAGGCATGATAATCCCATTTCCTTTTCAGTGTCGGTAAGGCAAGGGATTTTTTTAATTGCTTCAAAAAAAGGCTCCTTGGAATTTCTCTTGCACCGAATTGTTTCAGGTGTGCGGTGGTAACCTGGCAGTCGATAAGATCAAAGGAGTTTTCCTTAAGATATTTAACGAGGCCGGCAAAGGCGACCTTTGAGGCATTGCTCTCAAGGGTAAACATCGACTCTCCGAAAAAACACCCTCCAAGCGAAACACCGTAAAGACCGCCGGCAAGAATTCCGTCTTTCCATGCTTCAACCGAATGGGCATAACCAGATTCATGAAGGGCGCGGTAAGCATCTATCATATCCCTGACAATCCATGTTCCTTCATTTTCCCTTCTCCCGGCAAGGGCACACAATTTAATGACCTGCCCGAAAGCAGCATCAAAAGTTACATCAAATAGGCCTTTCTTAATGACTTTTTCCAGGCTCTTTGAAACTTTGATTTCATCGGGATATAATACCAGGCGGGGGTCGGGCGACCACCAGAGGATGGGTTCATCTTCCGAATACCAGGGGAATATGCCAAGGCTGTATGCAAGAAGGAGTCTCTCTTCGCAAAGATCGCCTCCGACTGCAAGAAGGCCGGTTTTATCTGCAAGCTGAGGGGGAGGAAAAATTATTTCATCGGTCAGGCGATATACCGGCATTGATAATATGGTTTCCGGTTAATTGCCGACAGTTTCCGGAATTCTGCTTTCGCTGGAATAACGAAAAGAAGATGCCGGAACAAAAGCAAATGTCGGCTTATTATCTTCAAGATCCAGGCTTACTCTGCCGCCTTTCTGAAGCTTGCCGAACAGGATCTCGTCCGAAAGAATGTCCTTGATTTCGATCTGAAGCACCCTTGAAAGGGGTCTTGCTCCATATCTCGGATCATATCCTTTATTTGCAAGCCAGGTCCTTAAAGCGCCGGAATATGAGATAGAAACCTTCTTTGCCGAAAGCTGCTCTTTCAGCTCGGTCATGAATTTATCGACCACCAACTCCATTATTTCCGGAGTAAGAGGTTTGAAATTGATTATGTCATCGAGCCGGTTTCTGAATTCGGGACTGAAAAGATTTTCAACCGCCTTCTTTCCCTTGCTTTCCGGGTCATACCTGACTTCCCCAAAACCGATTGTCTGGGCGCTCATTTCACGCGCTCCTGCATTCGATGTCATGATTATTATCACATTCCTGAAATCCGCTTTTTTACCATTGTTATCCGTCAAAGTCGCGTGATCAAGAACCTGGAGAAGGATATTGAAAAGATCCGGATGGGCCTTTTCTATTTCGTCAAACAGCAGGACGCAGTGCGGGTGTTTGCGCACGCCGTCTGTCAGAAGACCGCCCTGGTCAAAACCTATATAGCCGGGTGGAGCACCTATCAGGCGGGCAACGGCATGCTTTTCCATATATTCGCTCATGTCAAACCGCATGAACTCAATTCCCATAATGGCTGCGATCTGCCTTGCCACTTCTGTCTTCCCGACGCCGGTAGGACCCGTAAAGAGGAACGATCCTATTGGACGGTACGGAATCCCGAGCCCTGCCCTTGAACGCTTAATCGACGTCACAAGAGATTTGATCGCGCCGTCCTGGCCGAAGACAACGCCATTCAACCTCTCCCCAAGATTCTCAAGCTTCGACCTGTCTGAAGCTGATACGCTGTTTTCGGGTATCCTTGCCATTTTCGCCACTATCTTTTCGATGTCGGCAGGATGTATCTTTTTTCTGTGCATTGAGCCGGAAAATTTAACAAAAGCCCCGGCCTCATCTATAACATCGATGGCCTTATCGGGGAGGTACCTGTCGTTGATATGTTTTGCCGAAAGCTCCGCCGCCGCTTTAAGCGCTGCATCAGTATATTCTATACCGTGATGCTCTTCATAATGGACTTTGAGGCCTTTTAAGATCCGGATGGTTTCTAAAACTGTCGGCTCCGGAACTTCTATCTTTTCGAAACGGCGGGACAATGCCCTGTCTTTTGTAAAATAGTTTTTATATTCCTCGTAAGTCGTTGACCCTATGCAGCGCAGTTCGCCTGTTGCAAGCGCGGGCTTTAAAATATTTGATGCGTCCATGGAGCCGCTGCTGGTCGCTCCCGCCCCGACAATTGTGTGTATTTCGTCTATGAACAGAACGGAGTTTTTCTTTCCCTGAAGCTCCGTAATAACCCCTTTCATGCGCTGCTCAAAATCGCCCCTGAATTTTGTCCCGGCAAGAACCGCTCCAAGATCAAGAGAATAGATACGGACATCTTTGAGTGCGCCAGGGACATCTCCCTTAAATATTTTCTGTGCAAGACCTTCGGCAAGCGCGGTTTTCCCTACCCCGGGATCACCCACAAAAACAGGGTTATTCTTTCTTCTCCTGCAAAGCACCTGAAGGGTTCTTTCTATCTCGAGATTGCGGCCGATGAGAGGATCGAGTTTCCCATCCGCAGCCATTTGAACAAGATCCATAGTAAATGATTCGAGAAATTCGGATTTCTTTTTCTTATCCGCCTTTTCGGTTTTAACAAAACCTCCCGGTCCTTCATTCAGACCAGTTTTCTGAATATCGTGAGATATATAGTTCAGGACATCGAGACGGGTAACTCCTTCCAGCGTAAGAAAATATTCCGCGTAGGAATCCTTCTCCTCAAAAATGGACGCGAGGATATCCCCGACCTCAACTTCCTGTTTTTCAGCGGAACGGGCATGGTTGAATGCTCTCTGTATCACTCTCTGAAATCCGGTTGTCTGCTGTAAAACATATTTGACGCCATCCGGAGCCGTCTCAACCCTCATCTTGAAAAAATTTTCGAGAGCATTAAACAGGTTTTTCACATCTCCGCCGCAGTGTTCTATTATCTCAACACCTGCAGTGTCGTGCATAATCGCAAAAAGAAGATGCTCGGTACCTACATATTCATGGCGCCTTCTTTTTGCCTCCTTAACGGCAAGACCGAGTGTTGCACTCAGTTCCTTACTAATCATTTATCCTACTCCTTCTCAATGGAACATCTCAACGGAAAACCTTTTTCACGGGAAAGGGCATGCACGAAATTCATTTTTGTCTCCGCCACTTCCAAAGTATACAAACCGCACATTCCTGTCCCCTGCCTGTGAACATTTAACATAACTAGGAACGCTTCCTCCATAGATTTCTGGAATACCGTCATAAGCACCTCAACGACAAAATCCATGGTGGTATAATTATCATTGTGAATCAGCACCCTGTACATGGAGGGCTCTTTGATTTCTTCCCTTACATCGGAAAGGGCGCTCTCATCAATTTCAGGACTTATATTATCTCCCATAAACTTATTATGTGTACTTTTCCCGAACTGTCGTGATTGATTTTATAAAAAAATCTCTATGTGAACAAGATTTTTCTAATACAATAATAACTGTTTGTCAAAAAGTCAAAAACAGTGTTTTTTTTAAAAAATAGTCTTCTTTTTCCAGAGCTTGTAAATCGCAGGATAAACAATAAGTTCCAGCAGAAATGATGTCACAAGTCCGCCTATCATAGGAGCCGCAATACGTTTCATTACATCGGTTCCTGTTGCCGTTGACCACATAATCGGCAAAAGACCCATAAATGCCGCAGCAACCGTCATCATCTTGGGACGCACCCTTTTAACAGCTCCGTGAACTATAGCCTCATCCAGTTCCCCGACATTCTTCAACATTCCCGATTTTTTTGCTGACTCATATGAAAGATCAAGGAAAAGGAGCATGAAGACGCCTGTTTCAGCATCAAGACCTAAAAGTGCAATCATTCCGACCCATGCGGCAATCGAAACATTGTAATCGAGAAAATAAAAGAGCCAGATTGCGCCGATGGCGGAAAAAGGAACTGCCAGCATGACAACCATGGACTTAAAGGCGGAACGGGTGTTCATGTAAAGAAGAATAAATATCAGAACGAGTGTAATCGGAACTATCACCTGAAGGAGTTGACGAACCCGCAGCATGTTCTCATACTGGCCGCTCCACTGCAAAACATATCCTGTGGGAACGGAAAGCTTTTTTGCAACCTCTTTTTTGGCTTCCGCAACATAGCTCCCGATATCACGTCCCGCAATATCGACATAAACATATCCTGTGAGAAATCCGTTTTCATTGCGCAACATGGAAGGCCCGTTAACAATCTCAATATCTGCAAGATGCGCCAGAGGCACCGATGACCCCATCGGGGTTGAAACAAGAACCCGCCCCAGCTTCTCCATATCGTCGCGAAGTTCGCGTGGATATCGCAGGTTAACCGGATAACGTTCACGCCCCTCGATTGTTGTTGTTATGTTTTCACCCCCGATTGCGCTCATTATAACAGACTGGAGTTTTTCAATCGTAAGGCCGTAACGGGCAAGCTGATCCCTGCGGGGTTTAAAATCCACAAAAAATCCTCCTGCCACACGTTCGGCATAAACACTTCTTGTACCGGGAATATCACGGACAATATTCTCAAGGCTGGTGCCTATCTTTTCGATCTCTTTAAGATCGGACCCGGATATTTTTATGCCGACAGGAGTGCGCACTCCGGTGGAAAGCATATCTATACGCGCTTTGATCGGCATGGTCCATGCGTTCGTCACTCCCGGAATGCGCAAGGCAAAGTCCATCTCATGAATCAGATCTTCCCACGACATGGTGTCAGGCCATGCCGGACGAAGCATTGCCTTTAAAAATCCCGGCGCCCACGAGGAGTACCATCTCTTCTTTGGCCTCCACTCGTTTTCGGGCTTGAGTATAACAGTCGTCTCCATCATGGAAAAGGGAGCCGGGTCAGTTGATGTTTCAGCCCGCCCTGCTTTTCCAAAAACTCTTTCCACCTCAGGAAATGATTTTAATACGCGGTCCTGTGTGGTTAGAAGCTCCTGGGCTGCTGTAACCGAAATCCCCGGCAGAGTCGTGGGCATATAAAGAATACTTCCTTCCCTCAGGGGAGGCATGAATTCTGATCCGAGCTTGAAATAAACCGGTACGCTTAAAGCAACGAGCAAAAGCGACGACGCAATAATCGACTTGGGGTATTTAAGCACAAATCTGCAGACCGGTTCGTAAACTTTAAATATAACCTTGCTGACGGGATGGCGCTCTTCAGAATAATATGTACCGACAAGTGTTTTATTTGCAATCCAAGCAAACCATTTTGGCCTGAATACAAAAGGATCTATCCTTGTAAAGAGCATCCGCATTGCAGGATCGAGAGTTATGGCAAGGAGTGCGGCAATCGCCATTGCAAGTGTCTTGGAATAAGCGAGAGGCTTAAACAGCCTCCCCTCCTGATCCACAAGTGCAAAAACAGGAAGAAAAGCGACTGCTATTACAAGCAGTGAAAAGAAAACCGAAGGGCCTACTTCCTTCAAAGCTTCGAGGCGCACCTCATGGAAATCCCCTTTTCTTCCGTCCGCCTGCCAGTGGTAAATCTTGTTGTAGGCGTTCTCCACCTCTACTATGGCACCATCAACAAGAACACCTATCGATATCGCTATGCCTGCAAGGGACATGATGTTTACATTAATATTCAGAAGATACATCGGAATAAAGGCGATAAGAACCGAAATCGGGATGGTGGCAATAGGAACAATAGCCGAAGGAATATGCCAGAGAAAAAAAAGGATAATCAGCGACACGACAATCATTTCTTCAGTGAGTTTATCCTTTAAGGTTTCAAGCGCCCTGTGTATAAGATCGGAGCGGTCATAAGTCACGAGCACTTCAACTCCCTTTGGAAGGGAAGGCTCAATATCTTTTATCTTTTGCTTGACCCTGTTGATGACATTGAGGGCATTTTCCCCGTGCCTCATAACAACAATGCCGCCTACGGTATCCCCTAAACCGTCAAGATCCGAAACTCCTCTTCGTATTTCAGGCCCAAGCTCGACCCTTCCGACATCTGAAAGCAGAACAGGAACACCGCCCGGTCCAGTCTTTAAAACTACTTTTTCAAAATCCCCGACTGACCTTGCGTATCCATGCCCCCGCACCATATATTCAGCGCCGCTCCATTCAAGGAGTCTTCCTCCTACTTCATTATTCGATTCCCGGACCGCTTCCGCAACTTCATTAAGTGAGATGCCGAAAACCGCAAGGCGGTTCGGATCAACGGTAACCTGATACTGCTTCACAAAACCCCCGATTGATGCGACTTCGGCAACACCCTGTACCGACTGCAGCGCATACCTCAGGGTCCAGTCCTGGTATGAACGGAGCTTGTCAAGTGAATGGCTTCCGGAATGGTCGACAAGGGCATACTGAAACACCCATCCGACTCCCGTGGCATCAGGACCCAGCTCCGTCTGAACGCCCTGGGGAAGGCGCGACTGTATTTTGGAAAGATATTCAAGAACCCTTGAACGGGCCCAGTAAATATCCGTACCATCTTCAAATATGACGTAGACATAGGAGAACCCGAAATCGGAAAATCCGCGTATTGCTTTGACTTTCGGCGCCCCGAGGAGGGCCGTTATGATCGGGTATGTCACCTGGTCTTCTATGATATCCGGAGACCGGTCCCACCTTGAGTATACGATTACCTGGGTATCGGAAAGATCCGGAAGCGCGTCAAGACGTATTATTTTCAAGGTATATACGGCTATCGCCATAAGCACCAGTACTCCTACAATAACAAGAATACGGTTCTTCGCGGAAAATTCGATTATTTTATGTATCATTTGCCGCCTCCGGCCCCTGCTGCCTGCATAATCGCAGCCCGCACACGCGATTCGGAATCAAGAAGAAAATTTGCCCGGACAACAACCTTTTCTCCTGCCCCTACCCCTGATATTATCTGGATCAAACCGCCGCTGCGATATCCGACTTTAACTTCCCGCGGCTCGAAACGATCTTCGCCGATACCCACAAAAACAATCTGGCGAAGGCCTGTATTCATAACAGATGAATCAGGGACAACGACAGAATCTGAAGTCTCGATCTTCATCGAAACATTCACATACATTTCAGGCTTTAAGAGATAATCACTGTTTTGAAACTCGAATCTCGCTCTTAATGTGCGGCTCTGCGGATCAAGATAAGGATATATATATGAGATCCGGCCGGTTTTCTGCGCTTTCGGGTCGTATGGAAATGTAAATACAGCCTTTTGTCCCAGCCGGATAAGGTGTGCTTCAAACTCGTAAAAATCAGCTTCAATCCATACTTTGGAAAGATCTGTAATGGTAAAAAGCTCCATTCCGGGTTCAACCTGCTGGCCTTCATAAACTCCTTTTGCGGTCACAAAACCGGAAACCGGCGCAAGTAAAGTAACTGTACGTTTTGGCAGACCGGTCCGCTCTATTTCTTTTATCAGGCTTTCAGGAACATCAAAGAGTTCAAGTCTTTTTCTTGCGGCTCTTAAAAGATCTTCACCTCCTTTCTGAACTTCAGGTATTGAAGAGTTCGCAAACCGCATGGCATTTTCCCGCGCGCGCAGAAATTCCTCCTGGCTTCCAAGAAGCTGCGGAGAATAGATGGTCAAAAGGGGCTCGCCTGCTCTGACAAGCTGGCCGGTTGTGTTTACATTTAACTTTTCTATCCATCCTGAATTTTTTGTATGCACATGGCGGACACGGGTTTCATCCGGCTTAACAAGGCCGACGGCCCTGATGTCTCCCTCCAGTCTCTGCTTTGTCGCCTCGGCGACCTGAATACCGGCAAGACGTATTCCTTTTTCATCTATGGTAACCGTCGCAAGTCCTTTTACACCCTTGTCAGGCGGTGAAATCTCATCGGAATAGACCGGCACATAGTCCATTCCCATCTCATCTTTTGCGGGAACATGCGAGCTTATCGAAGGATCCATCGGGTTGCGGTAGAAAAGGATCTTCCGCTCTCTGCTCAAAGGCTGTTCAATCTTATTTTTTTCAGGCTCAGCAGTTTTTTCAGCTATATATTTATCAGGCTCAGCGGCCTGTTTAGTTGAAGGAGAAGTCTCTGCGGTTTTTCCTGATGATTCAGACTTGCTTTTTTCAATCGGCACAAGATCCATTCCGCAGATTGGGCAGCTTCCGGGTTTATCAGAAATATATGTGGGATGCATCGGACACTGGTATTGAACCGCAAGCTCATGTTCGTCTTTATCGGCACAGGCGGATAAAAAGGCGGCCAGAAAAAGTGCCGTCAGGACAATAATTATTAATTTATATCCATGAGATGATATCTTCATGGTTGTTCTCCTTTCTTTTCATTTAAAGGGAAAGCGGCTGTAAAAGCATCTATACCGGCCCATGATATAAACTTGTCCGACTCCCGGCGCGCAAGCTGTGCAAGTGCATCAAGCCAGAGCTTATAATCTTCTATAACAACCGAAAAATCAGCCCGGCCTGCAATATATGAAGCACGCGCCGAATTAAGAGCCGCGCTCGTCTGAGGAATAATGGCATCCCTGTAACGCATGATCTGTTCCTGATCCCGGCTCCATCTTGCAAAAAGACCAGCGATTTCCGAGCTGATGACTGTTTCAGCTTCTTTAAGACTTTTTTTGGCCTCTTCAAGTTTATGTCCTGCCGCACGTTTAAGAGGCTTCTGCTTGCTGTTTTGCCACACCGGGAGAGTCATACCAAAAGAAACAACAGCCATCGGATCATATTCACTGTCAAAAGCTACTCCGGCTCCGGCAAAAAAATCCGGCCAGAAATCGAGTTCGGCGGATTCGAGCCTGTACTCAGCCGATTTCACAGCAGCTTTTTTTATAAAAACAGCGGGGGAATTTGCCAGGGCAAGCTCTTCTATGCTCCCTATACCTTCATGCTCTATTGAAACCGAAGGCAAGGCTGTGACTTTACCCACCGGTAAACTTCCGGAGCGTCCAAGCAGCCTGTTTAACCCGGCAGCCATGCCCGCCCGCTCCGCAGCGATATCATTCATTCGCTCGGTAAGGCGTGATGACTCAATCTGGGCTTTTATCTGCGACTCCTGCTCCCCCTCTCCCGTACTGTAACGCATGGCTGCTGTGGCCTCCAGCATTCTTACAAGTTCTCTTGCCGCATTAAGAGCCAGTGCTTCGCTGTCAAGAGCATAAAGTCTGGCATAAATGGTGCGAACATCCCTTGTAAGCTGCCTTTCAGTATCAATAAGGCCGGCATATTCCATCTCCGATTCGGCGCCTGCGGTTTTCCCCAAAACGGAACGCTTTCCCGGAAAAGGAAATTTCTGCTTTAAAACCATTTCACCTTTTGCGAAGACCGGAGACGAAAGGGAGCTGATATTTTCCTCGAGGGAGAATTCAAGTTCAGGATCCGGAAGAGCCGATGCAGGTTCTATAAACTCCATTGATGCTGCAACCCTCGATCGGATGGCCCCGACAGCCGGTGAGTTTTCAAGCGCTTCGGCTATCAGTTCATCAACAGGCGGCGCCAATGCGCCCTCTTCTGTTTTTGCGGCATCGGCAGGGGCTGTTGTATCTGCTCGCTTATCAGCAGCATCTCCGTTTCCATGAAGAACGGGGATGAGCAGCACCAGTAACAAGATGGATCGTAAAATTATTTTTACTCTCAAAGAATCCTCCCTGCTGAATTTGGCCATTCGGCAAAGTTAGAATTGTTTTTTGTAACTGCCCGGGAATCATAAGCCAGAATCCATAATAGAAGCAAGGAGAGACTCCGTTTCATTCTGACTTCTGCCGTCTGGCTTCTGGCTCCGATTAGTTACTTACTTTTTTGCATCAGGGCCTGAAATTATCTGTCCGCATGAAAGCATTTTGGAACCATAATATGGGTTACGTATGTTTGCTCCCTTCTGAAGCCACGATCCCGGATTCATGGAGCAATATATTACATTTATTCCTGACAGTTTTGACATTGAGGCCCACATGACCATAGGTTTTGATAAATCCACAAGTGCGGCTATTAATGATGCAATATCCTTCACCAGAGCCATTTTCTTTATTCCCTCAGAAATGTTCTTCGGTATATTCTTGTAATGAGAAGCATGCTCCCCTGTAACAAGAGCAGGCGAAAGGTTTCCGGCAAGGCCGCCAATTTTATTCGCAGCATCAGCAACTCCCTCAGTTTTATCCGAAGCAAGGATTTCCACCATTTTTAAATATTCCGTAAGAATCGGCTGCATCTTTTCATCGAACTTTTCACTCCCGGCAAAAACAGGATTTCCGATTGATGAAATTGCCAAAAACATAAGACCGGTTATAAGTGTTAAAGAATTTTTTTTCATTTATCCCTCTATTATTAAATTGTTATATATCGCTCTTCTCCCAGTTGGTTGGGAGAAAGGGGTTAAGGATTATCAGGTAATTATAAAAGCAATTGATATGCCATTTAAACGGATCTCTTTAAAAGAATTATATCATCTTATAATTATCTAAAATAACTGGATAAAATTGAAAAACATATTCCAAATATAAAAAGAGGTTGTGGATATATTGTACACAGGATGAGTACAAAACGAAATGGTTATGGATATATTGTATCCATATGAATTGTTATGTCAATATCTTTCGGCTGGTTTTGCACCGGATTTATTGGCGTCT
>JAHJRK010000200.1 GCA_018830925.1 Pseudomonadota bacterium | reverse complement strand
GTGGATTGGGGGTAACCCCAGGCGGATACTGCAAGTGGAAAACCATTCGTTCAAAGGCACAAAGGCCCTGGTGAAACTGACATATATGAATGTTGAGCAGGGGTCTGAAAACTGGCTGATGCCCGAAAAAGCCCATATCCATCTGACTTTTCCGGAGGGGATGCAAAGCCATGATAACTCATCGTTTTTAATAAAAGACAACCCAGTTTCCGCCGGAAGGACCAAACCTGAAGAGATGCAGGGAGAAGGCGACATTGATATTTCCTACAGTGACTGGCATATCAATACTGGTCTTGACGACAGTCTGTTTCAACAATAAATGAAAAGGGCATTCCGTACTCGCTCCCAAATCCAACCGGTTCAGGGAGCCGCAATAAGAAGGCCCCGTTTGCCCGAATTCACTTGCGGATAGGGATTCAATATTATAAAATGGGTTCAAAATCTTTGAAATTATGATTTAATAGCTGGAGGCAGACAATGGAAATACAATTTATAACAAATGCGCAAGGCAAGAAAATGGCGGCAATTGTACCTTTCAATGAATGGGAGCGAACAGAGAAAGCAAAAGAAATTCTTGAGCAAGTGTATCTGCATGGAATAATAAGTGAACGCAGGGACAGTATTCCAACGGTAAATCTGAACGATTTACTTAAGATGGAGGGATTGACCCGTGCCGACCTGGAAAGTTGAACTGGTCCCCGAAGCTCATGCGGACTTTAAAAGACTGGATGGCAGTGTAAAAAAAAAGGTATTAAAACAGCTTATCAAGCTGGAAAAGAACCAAGATTAGAATTGATAAAATCATTTAATGTCGCTGTCAATTTATATATTTCTGAACCCGACTCGCCCCCTTCGCTCTCATGCCTCACGCCTAACGCCTCTTCCCTTGTATTCACTTGAACCCTCGCCTCCTTTTTTCTTTTCGCCTTCCGCCTCATGCCTCTTGCCTTTTTTTCTACAATTCATGTTTTCTACAATTCATTGACAAATCATATACTTTGTGGTTCTTTAAGTCCGTATTTCGACATTCCCATCAAAATTCCCATGCGTACTGCCGGATGCATCATATATAAGTATTTTTTGTTCCATCGCGCGAATAAATTTATCAATAAGCTTGCAAAATATATAAAAACTTATATAATACTCGGACAGCTATGAAGCAGATAAAATTTATAGGATCATGCTTGGATGATCTTAGAAACTTCCCCGATGAAGCCCGCCGTGCCACAGGCTTTGAACTCCGTGCGGTTCAAAACGGACTTGAACCAACCGATTGGAAACCAATGAACGTAATTGGCACGGGCGTGAAGGAAATCCGTATCCGTGTTTTGGGCGAGTGGCGAATAATCTATGTTGCAAAGTATCAGGATATAGTTTTTGTGCTTCACGCATTTCAAAAGAAGACTCGGAAAACGAGCCGGCAAGATATTGATTTGGCTCGTCGCCGATACAGGCAGATTGGAGGTAACTTATGAAAGAAACCATTGTTAATTCTTCAGGAAACGTATTCGTTGATCTCGGATATTCTCCGGACGAAGCCGCAGTTCTTCAGATGCGTGCAGATCTTATGGCCGATCTCCGGAAGGTTCTCAAAGCCAGGAAGCTGACGCAGGCCAGGGCGGCTGAAATTCTTGGCATCAGTCAATCCAGGGTTTCGGACCTGGTCAGAGGCAAGTGGGAAAGATTCAGCCTCGAAATGCTTATCACTCTTGCGACAAGAGCCGGCATGAATGTCACTCTAAAAAAAGCGGCATAGGGTCAGGGTAATACAAGCGTTACCTTCCGGAATATTCACAGAACCCCATCTCTTTGCCCCTTTTTTTCCGCTCTCACGCCTCCCGAAGGTCCGCCAGCGGCACGTCCGCCTATCTGTATGGCGGATATGGCGGATTGAACCCACGACCCCCGAAGGTCCGCCGATCTTTGTGGCGGATTGAACCCTTTTATCGCTTTGTGCCTCTGTGCCTTTGCCCCTTTGACCCTCAAAACCATTGACAATTCAAATGCTTTGTGATTCCTTAGGTTCACATTTCAAAAGTCCCATCAAAATATTTAAGCGTCCTTGACAATTACATGGAAGTAATAATGAGACCTTTGTCTCACAGGGAGCATTTAAAATGTCCGATACGATCTTCATGATTCATGGAATGTGGGGCGGTTCATGGTACTGGGAAAAGTTCCGGAGTGTCTTTGAAGCAAAAGGCTACCGGTGTGTTGCTGTCACACTACCCTATCACGATATGGACCCGAAAGGAATTCCGGACTCGCGCCTCGGGACGACCGGTCTTCTTGACTACGCCGAATCACTCGAACAGCAAATCAATAAACTTGGCGTAAAGCCGATTATAATGGGCCATTCCATGGGAGGATTGCTGGCCCAGATCCTTGGTGCCCGCTCACTCGCCAAATCCCTTGTATTACTTGCCCCTGCATCACCATCCGGTATCGTAGCCCTTAAACCCTCCGTGATAAAAAGCTTCTGGAGCGTCATGACAACCTGGAGTTTCTGGCTGAAACCGATGCGCCAGACATTTGGCGAGGCGGTCTACTCGATGCTGCACCTGCTGCCGGAAAAGGAGCAGAAGGAGACCTATGGCAAGTTTGTCTATGAGTCAGGGAGGGCGGCGTTTGAGATCGGCTACTGGCTACTCGATTCGAAAAACGCTTCAAAAGTTGACGAGTCCAAAGTAACATGCCCTGTGCTGGTTGTTGCCGGTGCCGAGGATCGCATCACACCTGCATCGGTTGTTCGCAATGTGGCAAGAAAATACAGGGGAGCAACCTATAAAGAATTTCCAAATCATGCCCACTGGGTCATGGCTGAGCCAGGATGGCAAGAGGTTGCAGAGTATATCGGCGGCTGGCTCACCCAACAGCGGTCCGATTAAAGTTTTCAGCTTCTTTGACAGATTTTGAAACCAACTCTTCTGGAGGTTGTTAGGAGGAATTGGGGCTTAACCCTGAAACAAGCAGAAACGCTTAATTTCATGGGCGTACCCATGGTGCCCCTTAATATTGAATAAATGAATTTACCGGTTTCGGCGAGAGAGCTCGTTCATGGACGTTGAGGCATTAAGACCTCTGGAGGGACAATTCTGGGCCTCTCACTGAACTTAAAACTCTGGATAAGGGATGATTGGCGCTGCTTTAAGAGCAAGGCCGGATAAACGTAACGATCAGAGGTGAGGTTCGTATTAGTGGGAGGATCGCCGAAAAATGTCAAAAAAAACAGAAGGAGAGGTGCGCCCTTAAAAAGGCTTGGCTTCTAAGCTCTTTGATTAATTGAATAATAAAAATTACTATTTTCTAGTTGACAAGGAGAACATAGGATGTCCCATATACATGTGAGGGCTATAGAATGTCCCATATATCGCCTATACCGTTTACGCACCTGAGGGGCAGCGACATCGCACTGCAAACCCGATTTTAAGGCAATGACCGCTTAAAAGACTCCTCCAACGAAATCAATGTCGGAATTTGGGTTGAATTCACCATTGACACACAAAAATATTTTTTATATATTCACACGCAAAAAAAGCAATGCCTAATCAATTCCTATTAAAAAAATATGGAGGCAGAAGTTAGGATATATCTTAATTTTGGCTATTCTTGCTCCATATATTCTTACTGACATACACAAGAATCAGCTACTTTCTAATAAATTACTAAAAATGTATGAAGAGAGGCAATTATGGAACAGGAATCTAATAGCGACCTTGAAGTCCTTACATTAATAATTTCATCACTTAAGAAACTAAGTAAGGATGATCAGCTGAGAACTTTACAATCTGTTGCAACATTTCTAAATATCTCTCTGCAAGGGACTGCGTTGATAATGAATTCAGGGCCAACCTCATCGACTTTAGCAGTCGACAGCCCCTCTCTAGGTGCCTCAAGTTTCTCTGAAGACAGATCCATTTCGCCGAAGGATTTTATTCGCGACAAGGCACCTCGAAGTGATGTGGATAGGGTTGCTTGCCTTGCATATTATTTAACGCATTATAAAGACACCCCTCACTTTAAAACCTTGGATATAAGCACGTTAAATACTGAAGCCGCTCAGCCAAAATTTTCAAATGCTTCAGTTGCTGTCGAAAACGCTGTGAAGGCAGGCATACTTGTGCAAGCGACAAAAGGCAACAAACAAATAAGTGCAGCTGGAGAACGCTATGTGCAATATTTACCGGACCAAGCTGCAGCAAAGGCCAGTATTCAAGGGATACGTCAAAAGAAAAAGCCACGTAAGACACCGGTGAAGAAACACGAAAGCATACAAGATGAAAATTAATAGAGTTTTTAATAATCCTCGCCACTCATCTCACCGATTAGTCCTTTTCAACCATAAAGGTGGCGTTGGGAAGACGACTTTAACCGTGAATATTGCTTCGGCCCTTGCAAAAAAAGGGAAGCGAGTTTTATTGGTTGATGCAGACCCCCAATGCAACCTAACTTCTTATCTTGTTGAAGCGGCTGTAGTTGGCAAATGGTTGGATAATTCGGATTCGGACTCGGGCGTCACTATTTGGTCGGCGATTAAGCCGATCGCAGAGTCAAAGGGAGAAGTTCGTGAAGTAAATCCTATTGAGCGTCTTGCGAAGATATTCCTAATACCAGGAGACATTCGCCTCTCCGAATTCGAACAGGATTTGCAGCAGATTTGGACTGAGTGTTTGCAGAGAAAGGTGAGAGGCTATCGCGGTGTATCAGCAATAAGCGAAACTGTAAATATAGTCGCAAAAAAAATAAAAGCGGATTTCGTTTTCTACGATGTCGGTCCGAATATTGGCCCACTGAACCGGGTGGTATTACTTGATTGCGACTACTTCATTGTGCCAGCGGCATGTGATTTGTTTTCGACCATTGCTCTTAGTACATTAGGCCATTCTCTCGCTTCGTGGATTAAAGATTGGCAGGTGATTTCCCAGCTAGCGCCGGACAATACGCATTTACTTCCCGGGAAGCCCATATTTATGGGCTACATACTGCAAAAATTTCGTATGTATGGCGGTAAAATTTCTGGCGGCTTTGCTCCATATGTTGCAAAATTAGAGAAAGCTGCCAACAGCGATATTGCTACTATTCTCCGTCGCATCGACAACAACCTTGCGCAATCATCTATTAGCCATAACAAACTCGGGCAAGTAAAAGATTTCGGATCACTAGCGATAATAGCACAGGAAGAGGGACGACCGTTCGCTATGGCGAGTGGTGGTTCTGCGTATCTGAAGGAAGAAGCCGAAAAAGAGTTTAACAAAATTGCCGATCGCATTATCGAGCGAACAATGCTCGCCCTGCAGGTAATATGAAGAAGCCCGAACTTCCAGCCGCCCAACTTAGGCTTATCGACAGCTTGGTGCGACATTTTGTTGACAACCAACCCAGCTTTAATGGGTTGTTAAATCAACTAAGGAGCCACGTCGAAGTTTCAAGGAGGCTGAAAGATCTTGCTCACTCCGTGAAGTGGAGAGTCAAGGATCCTGCGCATCTTCGTGCAAAGTTGATTCGCAAAGGATTGGAAGCAAGGGCACAAGGTATCGGTTTTTTATACACACAAGAAAACCTCTTTGAAACAATCAACGATTTAGCCGGATTTCGGATTCTTCACCTTCACACAAGGCAGATTGAGGAAATCAACAAGGAACTGTTGACGATCTTTGATGAGCAACAGTGGCTGAAATTGGAAGGCCCTAAAGCACGAACTTGGGATGATGAATCTCGTAAATATTTTAATAGCATTGGAATAGAGACCCAAAAATCTCCCTCTATGTACACAAGTGTACATTACGTAGTCCAGCCGAATTCCCGAACTAAACTGACATGTGAGATACAGGTGCGCACACTCATGGAAGAAGTATGGGGAGAAGTTGACCATCAAATTAACTACCCAGTGAAGACAAATAGCTTTTCGTGCGAGGAACAAATAAAAGTTCTCGCACGTGTTACTTCAAGCTGCAGCAGGCTAGTGGATTCGATTTTTTTGACATATCAAGAAGGGATGCCTGTTCAAGCCCTTTTAAGTGTTGCGAGAAAAAAACAAGCCATCGGCGCAAAGCCTGAGACAAAAATAAGGGATTATCCGGGGAACGTATCCGAGCGGTATCCGGGACGTCC
Organism: Pseudomonadota bacterium; assembly: GCA_018830925.1. GTDB lineage: Bacteria > Desulfobacterota > Desulfobacteria > Desulfobacterales > RPRI01 > RPRI01. Next base: position 862 of record JAHJRK010000200.1, on the reverse strand, counting down.
ATAAATAAGTGATTCCTGAGAAATAAGTCCCTTTTTTAAAATAATTATTGTGTCAAAAATTATCAGCGACTCTTTTTTGCTTAATCAAAGCACATTTCGGTGAATTTTACTTCGAATATGTTTAAATATTCAAAAAAATATCTAAAAGACGCTGTAATTCATTACCGAGGGGGACTGCACGGGGACGCCCATGTAATTATGCGTTTCTATCTTTTTAAACTTGTACTACAGAAAGACCATGCCGAGAAAATCGAGGATAGACACTCCGGGAGCTTTACATCATATCAGAAAGTTAGTCCGTTATTTCGATACCGTTCTCACGGCACCATTCTCTGAGAACCTCTTTCTGCCGCATATCCTCGAACGTGTACCATTTCTCAAGAAACCCTTTCGTATCAAGAAGCTCCTTGAATCTCGCGTAGGCTCCCTTTTTCCGAAAAATGGTGTGCATCAGTTCCGTCTCCCCGGGCAAGTGTTTTGAAATGAATTCAAATACAAGATTTTCCCCAAGCTCCAATTCGTTCTTATGAGGGATTGTTAAATATTTATCAGAATCATACACATCTTCCGGCAATTCATCAGAATCAACCGGTTCGGAGGCGTAGAATATCTTTCCAGAATCTCTGTCCAAAAAGGCAGAGTATTGGTAGAGCGGTCCTCCGCTTACGTAAAGGAGTGCATCCTCAATATCGCTTAAATTCATGGCCATAGCTACCCTCATCTTTTTCAAATCCGTTAAGGATAATGCCGGTAAGAACTGAAATATCATCTATTCGAAACTGCCAACTTCTAGACGGCATGAAGAGCTTCCTTAAGAATTTGTTCACGGAACTGTTTTTTCAAGGCATTCCGAGTAACGAGG
>JAHJRK010000199.1 GCA_018830925.1 Pseudomonadota bacterium | reverse complement strand
TTTAAGCCACGCTATTGAAACCTCTTTTCCGTGTGTAAAGTTATTAAAAACAGATTCTTTGGCCGAGAAAGCTTTAATTATCTTATTTGCCGGCATCCCTGAAAGCCTGCTTGCTTCGGCAACAATGTCATTATCTGTTACAAGCTTATATCCCGTGGATGAAAGCACATTCTTAACAACAGGTTCGCCTTTGCAGAAGGTGCCGCTGAAAACAGTAATTACAGACATAAAAACCTCCCTTTTTTTAATCTATTATCAGGCAAGACGGCATACCGTCTGAAGCGGACACATGTCTTCCCTGTTGTCTGTGTGTGTCTGGTCATAAACCGAGCATACGGCCTTTTCCATCGTTGAATATATGTGGTCTGTTCCGATTTTCTCAAGCAGGTGAGTGTTTTTAAAAACATTCATCACTGTTTCATTAACGCCGCTGAATGAAATATCAACCCCACCGCTTCTTGTTCTGTCGACAAGCAATGATAAAGTCTCTTCACCCGACGCGTCAATATCATTGATTCCGTTGCACACTATCACAATATGCTTAAGGTTCTTTTTCGTCATGAGTCGTTCGGTGATTTTATCTTCAAGATAGCTGGCATTTGCAAAAAAGAGCGGGCCGTCAAAACGAACCATGTCGATGAACTCACACTGTTTAAGTCCGAAAGCGGCCGAATCACGGAGAGCTTCATCCTCATGGCGCGACAATGAAGCGACCTTAGGTCTCATGCTGTTGTATAGAAACACGCCAAGGGACAAAACGACTCCTATCATGATTCCCTTATCAAGGTGAGGAGCAAACACAAGTGTAAATATGAAGGATAAAATCGAAATTGCTCCGTCATACCACTTAGCCTTCCAGGCATGCATGAAACCCGCCACATTTATCAGGCCGATTACAGCCATCATTATCACTGCCGCAAGAACGGACTGAGGCAAAAAGTAGAGAAGCGGCGTAAAGAACATAAGAGTTATTAAAACCGCCGTACTGGTAAAAACACTCGACAGGCCTGTAAGCGCTCCCGCCTGAAGGTTGACGGCCGATCTTGAAAATGATCCTGAAACAGGATATCCGTTTGAAAAAGAGCCCAGAATGTTAGCGAGTCCCTGCCCTATCAATTCTTGATTCGGATCAAGCCGCTGCCCTGTTTTAGCCGCCATTGCCTTGGCTATTGAGATGGCTTCCATGAAACCGAGAAGAGAGATTATCGCAGCAAACGGGAAAATTTTTAGAATAACTTTTAAATCGATTTTCGGCATCGAAAATTTGGGAAGTCCTTTAGGAATGGCGCCAACTACTTCGCCCCCTCCGATCATTGTTAGCTTGTCGGTATTAATTGGATTGTTGCCGACTTTTATCCGCCATATGCGGCCATCCGTTTCAAGACCTTCGGGAGCCTGCTTTACCGGATAGAATTTCATTTTGCCTTCCGGGTCCTTGACGCCTTCAAACAGGAGATCTCTTATCTTTTCCTTGTAAATGCGCGTCTCAAGCCTCAAAACTTCAATCTGGGTGGCAATTACATTAACATCCCGCTCCGCATCGAGCACTGCTATGCGATCTTTCTTTTGTTTCAAATCATCAAGAACGGCAACTGCCTGTGCTCGTTTTTCCGCAAGAGGGGCTGTCTCGCCAACTGCTGAATTAAATTTTGATACCAGCTCCTGCGCCTCAGGGGATTCTATGGTGGCAAGATCGGTTTTGGTATTAAAATCAAACCCTATTCCCCATGATATAAGAGTAGTAACGGCAACAGCAACAAGCACGTTCGGGATTTTGGGCGCGACGCGCTTCAGTCCGTACATAATCGCAAAGGCAAACGCTCCCATGAAGAATGTGGGCCAGTGGGTGTAATGCATTGCGGCTTTTACGACCTTGATGATTGTCTCATAATGGTGCGCCTCATTATCAACACTGACACCGAACATTTTTGAGAGCTGGGAAGTTGCTATTATGATTGCTGCGGCATTTGTGAAACCGTTTACAACAGGATGGGAGAGAAAATTGACTACAAGACCGAGTCTTAAGACTCCGAGCGTAAACTGAAAGACTCCGACCATGAGAGCCATCAGGATTGCATATGCAATAAAGCCTTCGCCCCCTGCGGTAGCAAGCGGTTCAAGAGAGGCTGATGTCATCAGAGAAACAACAGCGACAGGACCTGTTGCAAGCTGGCGGCTTGAACCGAAAAGCGCGGCAACCATGGGAGGAATGAAAGAGGCATAAAGCCCGTAGTAAGGAGGCAGTCCTGCCAGCTGGGCATAAGCCATCGACTGGGGGATAAGAACAAGAGCCACGGTTAATCCTGAAACAGCATCAACCCTGAGTGCTTCAAGACTGTATTTTTTAAACCAGGCAAGAAAAGGAAAAATTCGGGTCAGCATATTCAGCACCTATTTGATTTTGTTATTTTTTCAGCATCTTTCCGCAGGATGAAATAAGTTCTCTGTAAAGCAAGATCG
>JAHJRK010000198.1 GCA_018830925.1 Pseudomonadota bacterium | reverse complement strand
GAAAAATTTCAGGAAATGCTGACAAAATATCCTGATTCCGATAAAGCCGATAACTGCCGGTTCTGGATCGGCGAAAGCTTCTATCAGGAGAAATGGTACGAAAAAGCCATCGTGGAATATCAGAAGGTGATAGAAAAATATCCCAAAGGCAACAAGATGCAGGCCGCACTGCTGAAACAGGGGCTTTCTTTTTATAATCTCGGGGATAAAGAAAACGCCGAGCTTGTTTTGAACGAGATTATTCAGAAATATCCGAAATCAAATGAAGCTAAGATCGCCGCTAAGAAGCTGAAAGGATTTAATTGAGCTTTGGCTTTAAATCCTCATTGGGTATAAGATGATTAAGGTCATCGGCATTGATCCAGGCCTCGCTTCAACAGGTGTGGGAATTATCGTCGGGAGAGGGCTTAAAATCATTCAATATTCTTTCGGCAGTATCACTACTTCAAAAAATCATACACTGCCGGAGCGTCTTAACCATATCTACTCAAAACTGCTTTCCCTCCTTGAAAATGAAAAACCCGACATTATGATAATAGAAGATATCTTCTCCCTTGAAAAGTATCCGAAGTCAGGGATAAACCTCGGTAAAGTAACCGGCGTTATCCTGCTGTCGGCTTACAGGGTCGGTATAACCGCAACTGAGGTGGCAGTACGCGAGGTGAAGCATGTTCTGACGGGTAACGGTAATGCAGGCAAGGAACAGCTTGAACTTACAGTAAGGCGTTTCTTAAAATCGGAGAATCCGATAAGACCTTATCATGCTTCGGATGCAATTGCTCTGGCTCTTTTGGGCCTTTTCCGTTATAATAGCAACCAGGCCGGTAGGGGGTGCCGGCCTGATGATAAAACAAAGGGTTTAAATCTGAAAACGGTCCGGAGAGAAATTTCATGATAGGGTATCTTGAGGGAAAGCTGTTAAAGAAAGAGAACGACCGGATACTCTTGCTTACGAACAAGGTGGGATATGAAATCATGCTTCCCTCGATTGTGATGGAAACATTGAATACAAGGTCGATCGGTGATGATATAAGCCTTTATATATATTTTCAGCAGTCCGAAAGACAGCCGAAGCCGGTACTGATAGGTTTTAACCTTGAGATCGAAAAGGAATTTTTTCAGTATTTCATATCTGTTGAAGACATAGGACCTTTAAAGGCCGTCAAGGCCCTGTGTATGCCCGTCCGCGATATTGCAAGGGCTATAGAATCAAAAGATGCGGCAAAGCTGATGCAGTTGAAAGGAATCGGCAACAGGATGGCGCATAAAATAATAGCCACGCTCGAAGGAAAGATGGATAAATTTGCCCTGATCCAAAAGCAGGAACAGAAGCAGGAGCCCGCGGCCGAAGATCTGGCACAGAAGGTAATCGAAGTGCTTGTGTCGCAGCTTGGCTATAAATTATCGGTGGCAAAGACAATGGTTGCGGAAGCAATGAAGCGTAATATATCGATTTCCGGTCCCGAAGAACTCTTTGAAGAAGTATATCGTGGAGAGGCGCCCTGATGTCCGATGAGATTATGACATATTCTTCCGGAGAGGAAGGGATACTCTCGGGTTCCTGCCTTTCCGATGATCATGAACCTGAAATACTCTCCCTGCGTCCCATCTTCATATCGGATTACATCGGTCAGGGCGAGGTTGTCGAGACCCTAAAGATAGCAATTGAAGCGGCAAAACAGCGCGGGGAGCCGATTGATCATGTTCTTTTTCACGGGCCGCCCGGTTTGGGAAAAACTACTCTCGCCCATATTATTGCCAATGAAACAGGCGCCAATCTTACGGTTACATCAGGGCCCGCGCTTGAAAAAGGAGGAGATCTCATAGGCATCCTTACTCATCTGGATGAAGGGGATATCCTGTTTATAGATGAGATTCACCGCACTCCGAAGACGGTTGAAGAGTTCCTTTATCCTGCCATGGAGGATTTTGCCGTTGATTTCGTGTTCGATAAGGGAGTTAATGCGCGCAGCCACAGGTACCGCCTGAAACGCTTTGTACTTATAGGAGCCACGACAAGAGTCGGATTGCTGTCCGCGCCTTTGAGAGAGCGTTTCGGAATATTCAGGACTCTTGATTTTTACAGCGAAAAAGAGCTTATGGTTATTGTCGGGCGTTCGGCCTCTCTCCTGAAAGTTGAAATCGGTGAAGATGCCGCCTGTGAACTGTCGATGCGTTCAAGGGGCACTCCGAGAATCGTCAACAGGCTCTTAAAGCGCGTGAGAGACTATGCCCAGGTCAGGGGGGACGGTGTGATCAACAGAAAAACAGTTCAGGAAGCGCTTGCGCTTGAAGGTGTTGATGGAAAAGGGCTTACAACTCTCGACTGCCGGTACTTAAAAACGGTAATCGAATTTTATAAGGGCGGACCTGTAGGAATAGAGGCAATTGCTGCAACCCTGCAGGAGGAGGCGGATACTCTTGTGGATGTTGTTGAACCGTTTCTTCTGAAAATAGGTTTTGTTGTCAGAACTTCTTCAGGCAGAAAGGCGTCAGAAGATGCTTACAGGCATCTTGGATACAGCAAGGAGTATGGCGTACATCGTACATCGAATGTCGAATAATAAAAAAGAGTCAAAGGTATACAGGCACAAAGTTAAATAATGTTACTGTGGTGATAAAAAGAAACCAAACTTCGAAGTACGATGTACGATATTCGAAGTTCGATCAAAGGGAGGCTTTCAGGTTATTACAGATGAAAATGTTCAGGATAATTATCGTTCTTTTACTGCTCTTTTGCCTGTGTAATACCGTCGGAGCATCAACCGGCAACGGGAAAGCGTTGGAGCGGATACCGGACGTTCTCGTATCTTTTGATCCCGATGACGGTATCGAATATGCGATAGTGGTTGAGAAAGAGAGTCAGCAGTTGTTTGTGTATTCATTCGACGGGGTATTCAGGGAGATTCATCGTTTTAAATGTTCAACAGGGAAGACCGACGGTCCCAAATCCGTTGTAGGAGACAGCAGAACACCCGAGGGAATATATTATTCGGACAAGGAGTATGAGAAGAAAGACCTTTCGTCAATATACGGCTCAAGGGCTTTCCCCGTTGATTATCCGAATATACTTGACCATATAGCGGGTAAAACAGGAAATTCAATATGGCTGCACGGGACGGATAAACCCAAGAAACCAAAAGACACAAACGGATGTGTTGTGCTTGCCGACCCGGACATAGATATGCTTTCAAAATATATCAGGTTCAACAGGACTCCGGTTATCATAGCGGAAAAGCTCAATTTTGTTCCTGTGATCTCGATGAAGAAAACCGGGGAATCCATACACGAATTTCTCTCCGGATGGTTTGACTCGATTAAAAACGGCACATACCAGGAATATGTAAAATATTATGATTATGACTATGTTCCGGATATTACCTGGTGGTCGGACTGGAATGCCGAAAGGAAAAAAAATTATTCGGAAAAGAAATCTTTTTCCGTTATTCCCAAATGGATATCGATTGTCGTTCATAAGGGGATATACTCAGTCTTGTTTGAGCAGGTTGCGAGAACCGGCGATAAGGAATCTTTTGCCGGTATAAGAAAAATATTTCTATCAAACAGGGGCGGAGAATTAAAGATTATAGGAGAGGAATATCTGCCGGCAGAAAAAGACCGTAACGCCGGCGTGGTTAAGAACCCTCTCATTGCGGCGTTCGATAACCTGAACAATGTTCCCGGCCGGAATCAGCAACCGCGTGAAGATCTGAAGAACCGCCGGGAGCGGGAGAAGTTGCCTGCTAAAGATCAGGCGGCAATTGCCGAAGCGATTAGCGGATGGGTGAAGGCTTGGTCATCAAGGGATATCGGTTCGTATGGAAGTTATTATGCAAAAAATTTCAGATCGCAGGGCATGGACAGGGAAGCATGGCTGAAACATAAGGAGCAGATTAACGGTAAATATGATTATATCAATGTTTCAATTGAAAAGCCGGTCATAAAACCAGGAAGCAATGTCAGCCATGTATCGTTTATACAGATATATAAATCAAGCGGCTTGAATAATACCGGATTTAAAGAACTTGTTTTAAAGCTCGAGGAAGGCAAGTGGAAAATCTTTCGCGAAACCTGGAGAAAGCGTTAAAATACCTGACGTTTAAAGCGACACCGGGAGAAACCGGTTACCATAATCTCATGCTTATAGGGGAGAATGGAAAGATTAAGCATGTCAGGATATTAAAGGGACTTGTGATTGCCCTTATCCTGGCCCAGGTTTTGGTGTTTTGCGCCGCCGCTTTTGTTTTTTATACAAGCAGAAAATATGTGGAGGATAACAGGGCGCTACTGAATTCTCTTGATATTTCGCAGAAGAATTATCTGGCTATGAGGAATGAAAAGGATATGCTGACGGCCCGCCTTGTACTGGCCGAATCGATGGTAAAAAGAGTGGGGGGAAGCGCGGATAAGGCAGTGCCTGTGGTTAATGCGCCCGAAAAGCCTTTAGCTTCCCGGGCGGAACCGGCGCCTCAGAGTAGCGTGAAGGTTTCAATAGATAATTTCAAGGTCTTTAATGAATCCCAGACAAATACATTAAATATTCAGTTCGATTTGAAGAACGCCGGCACCGGTATTCAATATGTCAAGGGGTACGCATTTGTCGTTCTGAAGGAAAATAATATCAATCAGAACAACTGGCTTCCAGTGCCGAAAGTGCTGCTGGTTTCGAAAAGACCTTCAGAAATCGATAAGGGGCGCCGTTTTTCCATATCCAGATTCAAACAGGTATATTTTACAACAAAGATTAACGAACCCCCGCAGCTCTTCAAGTTCGCCACTGTGTTTGTGTTCTCCGTTTCCGGTGAACTTCTTCTGGAAAAAGATCTTCCAGTGGAAATAATAACAGGCGGAACCTGATGAAAAAGGCGATAGATAAAAAGGCAGGCGCCGTATTTATCTGTTTTTTCATATTGTGCCTCCTGTTTTATCCGACCCTCTCTTTTGCCCAGAAGAAAGTCCATTCGGTATACTTCGAAGGCACCGATTATGAGCTGCATATCTACAGGATTTACGGTAATGAGCCCGGCAAAACCCTGCTGCTGATAGGAGGAATACAGGGTGATGAGCCGGGCGGATTTTTGTCTGCCGATCATTATGCTGATATCAGCCTTGCAAAGGGGAACCTGATAGTTGTGCCCAGGGCGAATTTCCAGTCGATTGTCCTTAACAGGCGCAAGATAAATGAGGATATGAACAGGAAATTTGCCGACGACCCTCCTGATAACTATGAAAAAAAAGTTGTTGAAATATTAAAAAAAATGATAGCGGAAAGCGATTGTCTTTTAAACCTTCATGACGGATCAGGCTTTTATTCGGAAAAATGGGAGGATTCCAACCGAAATCCAAAACGGTTCGGTCAATCCATCATAGCTGATTCCGAAATATACACGGTTGAAGAAACAGGCCGAGTGATAGAGCTGGGTAATATGGCAAGAATTGTTGCAGGAGAGATTAACAGGGATATTCCGGACATCGGCCTTCACTTCCATTTTAATAACCACAAAACAAGGGAAGATGCCACAATACACAGGGAGCAGAGAAAATCAGCCACCTATTATGCGCTCTATTCCTGCGGGATACCGGCGTTCGGCATCGAGACGAGCAAATCATTGTCGACGGAAACGAACGTAAGACACCACAATCTTGCCATAAATTCATTTATGAAGCTCTTTGATATTATTCCCGAGATGCCCGGAGTAAATCTCAATTCGCCACAGTTGAAATACCTTGTTGTTTCGGTAAATGATTCCATCCCTATAGCTGTAAAGGATAACGAGACTTTATATGTGAATTCGGGTGACTCTGTCATGGTAACACACATAGAAGCAAATTATGAACGGGGCCTTACTGCAGACGTTGTCGGGCATGGTTCAATAAGCGATATAAGGAGAAAATTTATAATAAATGAGCCGACAAAAGTGGTTGTAAGGAAAGATTATTTCCCGTGCGGAAGCATCAGCCTTGCGATTGATGAAAAAAGCGATGAAGCAACCCCTGAGTCCCCCTCACAAGGTGATGAAAAACGGTTTAAGATTTCGAAAATATTATTCAAGACAAGAGTCAATGGAACTGAAAGGATAGATGAAAACAGGAGCCGCATTAAACTGATAAAAGGTGATAAGCTTGAAATTATTGATATTATTTCAGGCCGCAGGGATCATTCGAATCTTGTTGTAAATTTCAAAGGCTATGTCTGTAATTCAAAAAACAACACGGGTGAAGACAGGGGATATGTGATAAACACCGGTAAAGATTTGTTGAGCCGCTATTCACTGGATAAAAAGGGTAATTCATACCAGATAGTTGTTTCAAATAAAAATGGGGCAGTGGGCAATTTGTTTGTTGACCTTGCGGAGCCTTATTTGAAATATGTGATTATAAAGGTGGATGGAGGCGGCCTCGGCTGCTTCTATCCCGGAGAGACGGTTGCTGTCGAAAAGGGAAAAGCTTTAAAGCTTGTCGATATAAATACAAACGTGGGAGGAAATTCGGGGGTCGGGGCATTCATAACCAGCGCAGGATCGTTTGTAGGAAACATGAATATAGATGAACCTGTCATGATGTGTGATATGATAGACGGAGAAGGAAAAATTCCGGTTGGCTACAGGATCGAGATCAGGCGGGATGATATTCTGCTGGGGACTGTTTCTCTGCGTTTGATTTAGTTTCCGTCCGGAAATGGCCCTTTTGTGCGATCTCTGCGTCAATCTGAGAGATTTCGTGTGCGACAGACTGTGCGTATGTCTAAAGTGTAGTACCTTCATTTTCTTGAGTTTGCCCAAAATTGTCTATTGCCGTTTTGGAAACTCAACTTTGTCCAAACTTTGTTTCCGGGTGGATACGATTCAGGAGAGGTCGTGGGAGATAAAAATTCCAACATATCGATTTTTGATAGTGAATTGAGGCTAAAAGGAGCCTTTTCATTTAAGGGCAAGCTTATAATTAAAGGCTCTCTGGAAGGAACAATAGCAGGGGAGAATCTGATTATTTCAGAAGAAGGCATTGTCATAGCTGAAATAAATGCCGAGAATGTCACCATCGGAGGGCGGTTTGAAGGGTATATAACTGCATTAAATGAAGTTGTTATTCTGTCAACCGGGATTTGTCACGGAAATATTTCATGTAAAAGCCTTGTTGTTGAAACAGGAGGGCTTTTAAACGGCGACATAAGATGCACAAAAGATCTGAATTCCGAATCCGAAAAAGAGCCTCTCTCAGCCGAGAGAGATGAGCTGAATTAATAGGCTGTTATGGCTCCATATAAATCTGTCATATCCTTCCCGCTTTAACTTTATTAAGATATCTTGAAAAATCAATCCTGATGTTTTTGAAATTTTCGAAGGTTACATCTGAAAAGGGAAGATCAAGGGATTTTTTTAATAGATCGAACAATTCAAGATAGTTGAGCAGTATCCTTTTTTCCCAGTCAAATCCGAGCAAAGATGAGTATTTTATAATCTCCTCCTTCTGCCCTTCTATTTCAAGAAAATCCCCATAAGGCATTTTATCAATACAGAAACATGTACTGGAAATTGTCAGGGTTTCACGCCATTTTTCGTATATTTGTTCCTTAATGAAACCAAGGGATTCGAGTATTTGACCGGCGATAAAGAAGTCACTGACTTCCACTTCAAGTTCTCTCATTATTTTAAACCGGTTGTCTTTAGCAGAAGGCCGGGATTTAAAGGTAAGAGTCGTTATTGCGTCTTTGCGGAGCCTGAGCAGCGATTTATTTTTAAACAGGATTTTGTTTTTATCATCAAAGCGTATATTGGTTTCAAAGATATTGCCGCCTGATACAGCTCCAAGGGATATGAGCTTTTCGCGGAGGCAGCCTGCATCAGTGATAAGGAATTTTACTTCGGTTTCAAAATGTTCCGGGTCGTCCGTTATCTTCTTCATTTTCTGATCTCCACGTAAATGGCCTTCGGCCATATTTGGCAAACTCTTAGAAAGTCCAGATATGCTAACTCGATGAGATTTTGGGGAATTGCCCAAGAATATCAAATCCGTTCGCATATGACTTATTACGAAACCATCATATTTATCTTGTTTAATATACTAGTTATATGATAATGTATGCACAAATAAAATACAACGGATATACGGAATGTTTTCGCAGCCTTTTCCCTCGGAACAGAAAAACATGCAGTGAAGTCTTTAGTTTATTAAAAGATTATTTAGTTTTTTCTTGACACGGATAGCTAATTTCATTAGAAAGTTTAGATTCTAAAATTACAGGAGTTTATTTGTTGTGAAAAAATATACATACAGCGCAAAAAAGACGGATTTTGTAAACAGATGGGTGGTTATCGACGCAAACGGAGCTATCCTGGGAAGGCTTGCTTCCAATGTGGCTTCCCGGTTGAGAGGCAAAAACAATCCTTTATTTACGCCTCATGTGGATACCGGGGAGAGCGTTATCGTAATCAATGCCGAGAAGATTTCGCTTACCGGGAAAAAGCTTGAACAGAAACGCTATTACAGGCACAGCGGCTATACGGGCGGGCTCAAGGAGATTACCGCAAAAAAACTTTTAGAAAAAAAACCTGAAGATATTATCCGGTTTGCCGTTAAAGGCATGCTGCCCAAAAACAAACTGGGGTCGGCGCTTTATAAAAAATTGAAAGTTTATAAGGGCGATAAGCATCCTCATGAGGCCCAGAGCCCTGAGGTAATAAAACTTTAATTAATTCATTTTTATGATATTTTTTACTGGGGAATTAAATGGATAAACAGAATGTATTTTATGCTACCGGAAGACGGAAAAGCGCAATTGCAAGGACCTGGCTTAAACCGGGAACCGGTCAATTCATCATTAATAACCAGCCTGTTGAAAAATATTTCAAAGTCGAATCGGCAAGAGTCGACTTGATAAAGCCTTTTTCAATCACAAACACGCTTGGAACATTTGATGTTAAGATCCGCGTTTTGGGCGGAGGAATCAGCGGGCAGGCAGGGGCTGTTAGGCTTGGAATAACAAGAGCCCTGCTCATTGCCAACCCTGATTTGAGACAGGTACTGAAAAAAGCCGGCTTTGTAAGACGTGATCCGAGAGCAAAAGAAAGAAAGAAGTACGGTCAGAAAGGCGCAAGAGCAAGATATCAGTTCTCAAAACGATAGAAATTATCCAAAAAATTCATTATATAGAACCTTAAGGGAAAAGCTTATAAGCTTTTCCCTTTTGTTTTTTAATGCTCCTTCCGTTTCCCCGGTTTTCTGATTAAATCAGGATGCCGATATCCGCAAATCGACAGGCTGTTAGTCTGTAGGCTGTTAGCTAATAGTCTTCAGTCTAAACTCCTGCGTTCATCTGCGTCCAAAAGTGCAAATTCCAATATTATTTAACTACTGACTTCTGGCTTCTGACTTCTGATTTTCGAAAGCCTCTCCTGCTTCCCGGAGAAGAAGTTCTTCACAGTCGATATTTCGTGGAGAAAAATGGAAAATTGTATATTGTTTTACCTCAGCCTTTGCCGCTATATAGCCGGCCTGCCCTGCCGTTAAATGAAACTTTTTTTCCGCAAGCTCCCTGTCCCTGTCGAGAAAACTTGCCTCAATGTAAAGATGATCCGAATCTTTTGCGAATTCAATTATTTTATCCGGATTGGGTTTGCCGAATGCCACATCCACGATGTAGGTTATTTTCTGGCCCGGAGTGATTAAAGCTATCTTTTCGGAAAGCTCTCCTAAGATAAATCTCCTGCCTGCAGTTTTGGTTTTACCCGTATGGACTTCAAAGTCCGAATCGGAATCCTGTCCGCTAAACAAAGCTTCCTTGAATTCTGTGAGCCAGGGTCCGATTTCAAGCCCCAAAGATACAACATTTTCTTTTAATATATTGACGTGAAAGCGCTCTTTCATCGAAAATCCGAGACAGGGTATTCCGTGGTCTAGAATTAATGCAGAAACAGCAAAGGCAGGTTCTTCATGGAGAGTTCCGTTGAAATTATTTATCACGGTTTCAGGGTCCGGTGCGAACCTGTTTCTGCACCGGTATGTTTTTTTTACAAGGCGTTTCGGATCGACCTGTGTCGCATGAATCGTCAGGTTATATTCGTAATTTTCTACAAGATTCCAGGAATAACCGGCGAGCTTGCCCTCGACATTATTTAAAAATCCTTCAGGTCCATAGATATAAAGGTCTTTGTTGCGCCCGAGAAAAAGACGTAGCAGCCTGTCAAAACCTGAAAAATGATCCATATGGGTATGTGAAACGAAAACATGGCTGATTTTCTGGATATCTTTTGAGGGAAGGGAATAAATATCGCCAAGATCAAACAAAACAGCCCGTTTTTCAAACAGGAAGGATATAAATAGTGCCGGATCACCGAAAGGGCCGTTTATTGTCCTTGGATGGAAGAATGGGCGCATTATGCCGGTAAAAATTTCACGACCTGTCTGTTAATACAAGTATATATCTCTTCATCTGAGCCGAAAATTTCTACGATATCCTTATGTTTTATGAGCTGTTCGATTATAAAAGAGGTAACATAGAGGGATACTATATTGGGTTGGGTTACGAGATTTCGATAAGGAGCAATAGTAAAATCGATATCAAAATCCTCGGATCGGGTTAATTTTTCAAGGCATTTCCGGATCTGCTCTTCAGAGCTGTTCTTATTGGTTGTTTCGATGAGATTGTTTTCAATCAGTTTCGTGGCAATAGCATTGGAAAGAGGCTCCACACAATCTTTAATGCCGTATATTGCCTGTCTGCGTGCATATTCTTTTGAGGATTCGATTTTTGATAAAATACTTGCTTCCCGAGTGCTTGGCCGGAATATCTTAGCCATCTATTTCCACCTTTCGTAAACTCAAATAAAATAAATATAAAACAAATCAGGAATTATTTGATAATTTATAATAATTGCTGACTAACCGGATTGCAAGGAAAATTTATATGTTTTCAATAACAAGCTGAATCGATTTATTCCCGTTCCACCGGTTCCATCGCAGCCGGAAAGCCATTTCGTCAAAATATTTATTTTCATCCAAATCCGGATCAACATTAAAATGTATGGCATTATAGATTTTATCTTCCTTCCCCAAAGACTGACTTAAAAGCATGCGTCTGTGGTTTTCTCCCACAATTTCTGAAGATATCACCGTTACATTGCGGGCAAGAAAAACCGGTTCGGGATTGCCAGCACCGAAAGGTTTCAAGGATTCAAGTTCGTCAATAAGATTTGTGTTGATATCATTAAATCCGAGTTCATGATCGATAGAGATATAGGGCAACGAGTCTTCCGGGAGGGACATGTTTATAACCGTATTTTCAAATTCTTTCTTAAATAAATCGATATTTTCTATCTTAATACTTAAACCGGCGGCCATTGAATGGCCGCCGAAGCCCTCCAGCGCCTTTGAGCATACTTTAAGCCCTTCGTAAAGATTAAAAGAAGCAATACTTCTTCCGGATCCTTTTGCAAAAACATCTTTTTCCGCAAAAAGCACGACTGGACGGTGAAACCTCTCAACCATCTTCGAGGCAACTATGCCAAGAACGCCTTCATGCCAGCTCTGGTGGGAGAGAACAATCGATTGATGCTTAAGCGTATCCGGATTATTATCTATATATTCAAGGATGTTGGTAAAAATCATTCTTTCAATCTTTTGCCTTTTAGCATTCATCATATTCATTTGCCGGGCTATTTGGCCTGCAGCGCCGGGATTGTCGGTTAAAAGCAGCTCAACGGCTTCTTTCGCATGATCAATCCTTCCCATCGCGTTTATGCGGGGAGCAATTCTGAAGGCTATATCTTCAGCGTCGAGGGGATATTTATTTGAACAGCTTTCCTTTATGAGGGAGCTTATTCCGATCCTGTTGCCTGCATTAATCAGATCAAGTCCGGTTTTTGTGAAAATCCTGTTTTCTCCTGTAAGGGGAACCATGTCTGCGATAGTGCCAAGTGCTATAAGGTCGCAGAAATCTCTCAGGTTCGGTTCGGGACGGCTCTCCCAGAAATGCATGTCACGAAGAAATTTCCGCAGGCAAATAATGAGGTAAAAAGCGACTCCGACACCGGCAAGGTGACCAAGTCCGGAGCCGCAGTCTAAACGTTTCGGGCTGATTACCGCTATAGCTTCGGGAAGCTTTTCCGGAACTATATGATGATCTGTTATGACTGTCTCTATTCCGGCATCAAGGGCTGCTTTTACAGCTTCATGGCTGCTTGAGCCGCAGTCAACGGTAATAATCAGGTTTATCCTGCCCGGTACTGCTATTCCGGTTATATGGCTTTTCTGCAGGCCGTATCCTTCTTTTGTTCTGTGGGGAATATAATATGATACATCAGCGCCGGCATGCCTGAAAAATTCCATAAGAAGCGCAGTCGAGGTCACCCCGTCCGCATCGTAATCCCCGAATACGAGTATCTTTTCATGGTATTTAATTGCTTTATATATCCGGCTGACCGCTATATCCATGTCTTTTATGGAAAAGGGATG
>JAHJRK010000197.1 GCA_018830925.1 Pseudomonadota bacterium | reverse complement strand
ATGGACAGGCTGGTTATATATGATCTTGAAGCTCCCGAACAATACAAGACAGTCGCACTCATACTCACCGAGGTTCTAAGGGAGGAGCTTTTCCTGTTAAACAGGTTCATCCTGGTAAACAGAGAAAACCTGCTTGATGTGCTCCGGGAAATGGCGCTTCAGCAGAGCGGACTTATTGATGAGAAGCAGGCTATTAAAGCAGGAAAAGGTCTTGCCGCGAACCAGGTAGTAACCGGAAGCCTTGGAATTCTCGGAAAAACATACCTTTTAAATACCAAAAGAATAGATGTGGAAACATTCGCCACCCTTGGCATTGCATCCACAAGGTTTTCGAAGGGGGAAGAAGAAGACGCGCTTTCCAGGCTGCCCGGCCTTGCTAAAAGTCTTGCCGGAGTGCGATAAAATAAATTCTTTCACTATTTCGCCTTGAGATGAGCTACTGCCTTCTCCAGCCCGTCTATGGAAAGCTCGAACATCGGAAAAATACGGCCTATCGCCGAGATGGTCTGTGTGTATCCCCACATGTTTGACTGCATGGGATTCAGCCAAACGGAATGGCGGAAATTTTTTGCAAGAAATTTAAGGCACTCAAGACTTGGTTTTCCGCTTCTCTCTTCTATATGTATGGAGCCGTCCGACGCCATGAGCTCATAGGGCGCCATGCTGGCATCTCCCACCAGCACGAGCCTTGTTTCAGGATCGAACCGGGCAAATTCATCTATTTTTTGCGGCTTTTTATACCTTGACGGATCCTGCCAGACTGTCCCGTAAACGGTATTGTGGAAAAAATAGGTCTTTAAATCCTTGAACTGCGACCTCGCATAATCAAAAAGGGTCTGGACAACAAGGACATAGGGATCCATAGACCACCCGCCGTTGTCTATTGCAATGACGACCTTTAAGCGGTCTTTTAAAACCCTGTCAAAAACTATCTCGATTTCGCCCGCATTCTTCATGGTCTGGTAGATTGTTTCATCCACATTTACCCTGTTCTTCGGACCTGCCGGGATCATATTTCTAAGTCTCTTCAGGGCTTCACCGACCATTGCCTGGGTGAGCGGCCCATCTAAGGAATAATCCCTGTATCTTCTTTCCATGGCAACCTTAACCGCCGACCTGTTTCTCGAACCACCGCCTACCCGCATGCCTCCGGGATGATTCCCGGAATGCCCCACGGGCGAAGTACCTCCGGTTCCGATCCACCTGCCTCCGCCGTCATGTCTTTCTTTCTGCTCTTGAAGACGCTTTTTGAAATATTCGATCAGTTCATCCGGGGTCAGCTTTGCAATTTCAGATTCATCAAGGCCAAGAGCCAAAGCAAGGGTTTTGGGATCCTGAAGCCACGATTCTAGCAATGATCTTGCCAGCTCATCAAGCTCAACACCCTCATAAGCAGGCATTTCAGCGCCTTCAAAATGATGGGCGAAAACCTGATCGAAAAGATCAAAATACCTTTCGCTCTTAACAAGAACAGCCCGTGAAGCCGTGTAAAAATCATCCAGGGAGGAGACAAGTCCTTTGCTGAGCGCCTTATGAAGTGTAAGAAAGGAGGTCGGGCTGACAGGAATACCCGCTTCTTTTAATTTATAAAAAAAACCTATGAACATAATAAATCTCTGGTTTCTGTTTACTGATCACTGATAACTGACCCGCGGCCCCTGATCCCTGCTTCTTACAGCAGCCTCTTCCGGCTCACAGTATTCACCGCTCTCTCATAATCCTGGCTCTTTTTAAACAGAACGCCAAGATAGGGTATATCGCCCTTTCCTAATTCCTTTGCCTTGAAATCGGGATCTGATTTCAAGGCTCTTAACCAGTTTACAAGCTCCCGCGTTGCAGGCCGCTTTTCGATACCATCCAGTTCCCTGAGCTTGTAAAAAACATTGACCGCGCCCTCCATGAGCTCGGAATCGATATCCGGAAAATGGACTCTTATTATCCTGCGCATCATTTTAGGATCGGGAAAGGCTATATGGTGAAAATTACACCTTCCAAGAAACGGGTCCGAAAGGTCTTTCTTGGCATTTGAGGTTATGATGATCACCGGCCGGTTTTTCGCGCCAATTGTCTTGTCTATCTCGATTATGTCAAACTCCATCTGGTCAAGGACATCAAGCATGTCGTCCTGAAAATCGGTATCCGCCTTATCTATCTCGTCTATTAAAAGAATTGTTCTTTCACCGGCTGTAAATGCCTGCCCTATTTTGCCCATCTTGATGTAGTCTTCTATGTTGCTGACATCCCTCTTTGAATCCCCGAAACGACTGTCGTTCAGGCGTGTAAGCGTATCATACTGGTACAGGGCATCAATCAGCTTCATGCTCGACTTCACATTAAGGACAATAAGAGACATGCCGAGATTTTCAGCAATGGCATGGGCAAGCATTGTTTTTCCCGTACCCGGCTCTCCTTTCAAAAGCAGCGGCATTTCAAGAGCCATGGATATATTTACTATTTTGGCAAGCTCATCATCTAAAACATAGCGTTTCGCACCTGAAAAACTCTTTTTCTCACTAGTCATAATCAACCCCTCTTACAATAACTCTCTTCTTAAAATTTGTGAAACTTCCCTAGTCAAACTAAGCACTTTTGTCGCAAGTTCAAGACTTAAGGAGCCAGTCCCGCAGCTTGGCGTAATAAAAGACTGCGATAAAACAGCCCGCAGATCAAATCCGAGCGGCTCAAGCATTTTTGCCTTCTTTTTCCAGTTTTCCGCAAGGGAGGCTGCATTCTCCCTTTCGATATCTTCAGGCCGCAAAGTCGGGACAATACCCCATGCGATCATCCGCCCCGATTCAATAAATTTTCTAATATGATCGGAATAAAGGATAAATTTATCAAAATAGGAATAGGCATCAAAACTGACTATATCGGCGGAAGACTCCAGTATCACCGACCAGTCCGCATTCGAACATACATGTATTCCGGCAAGCCCGGCTTCCTTATGCACCGCATCGATAACCTCTTCAAAACAACCGGCTACTTCATGAGGCGATATGCCAATAAAAGCCGAAGACCCGAAACCGGCCAGGGCGGCTTCATCAAAGAAAATTATTACCGGAACCTTAAACTCAGCAAGCTGCCGCACCTGCCATCCCGCTTTCATTGCGACAAGCTTTACAACCGCATCTCTCATATCCTCGTTGTAAAAAATTGCCTTCCCCTCATGATCTGAAACACTGGTTGCAAGTGTTACCGGCCCTGTAATCTGACCCTTTACAGCCTTGGGCTTAACCGGCAGCTCTTTAATCGTTTCGGTAAAAATAAAAAAACCCTTTGCGGTTTCAGGAGTTAAAACGAACCTTGTATCATCATAATCTCTATCGCCCCCGGTAACCGATATATATTCTTCGTAAAATTCGATTATATCATCATCAAATTTCCGGCCTGAAGTATTAATGAAAAACCTCTCCTGTTCCTCGGTCAGGCCCGGAAGTCCTGGCAAAAACTGGGCTATCATGCCCTCTTCCCTAAAAACAGGAAGCTGCACCCACAAAGGTATTTCCGGCGTATACTCAAGAACAATCTTTATGGCCAGAAGATGGTCATCAACCGGAAGGCTTCCTATCAATAAAGGCAGGCCGTAAGGCCTGAAATTGCTGCTCATAAGATCACATCCTATCAATTATATTATTTTATAAATCAAGTTAACATGAACATAAGATATCTGACAATAAAAAAACTCCTCGTGATTCGCAGTTCGATTGAAGCTCCCAGTCGCAAGCAGAGGGAAGCTTCAATAACTTATAGCAACCCATACTCCGCTCTATCCATAAACGGGATGTTACGCAAAGGTCTAACCTTGTGCCTGTTTGCCTTCCTGCCATAATTGATTGACACGCATACAGGCCGGTGTTATATTTCGTCGTCACATAAACTAGAAACAGTTCTTGCAGCTTCTGCTCGAACTGAAATAAAAAGGATAATATAAACAGGAGGGCTGTATGTTTGGAATAGGAATGCAGGAACTTATAGT
>JAHJRK010000196.1 GCA_018830925.1 Pseudomonadota bacterium | reverse complement strand
GTGGGTAGAAAGGGTCAGTAAGGAATCAGGATTAAGCGCTGTCTTGCCTCTGTGGGGTGAAAAGAAAAGGGAGACCCTGATACAGGAATTTATAGAAGCCGGGTTTGAAGCCATTATTGTGGCTACCAGGAAGGATTTGCTGGGCCCGGAATGGCTGGGACGCTGGATTGATAATGATTTTGTCGGAGAAATCTCGAAGGTCAGGGGTGTTGATATCTCCGGTGAGAACGGAGAATATCATACCTTCGTGGTATCGGGCCCTATATTCAAAAAAAGAATAAACATCATCAGAGCGGACAAGATCACCCGTGATCAGCACCAATTTCTCGATATATCGGAATGTGAATTGGCCGAAACAGTCATCTGTGAGAAAAAGATTTTTGACAGGACGTAAAAAGAAAGGAGTAAGGATATAAAAGGATATGCCTACGTATATGCAGGGGATGGGAAATAAAAGACAAGGGCCGAAACAGCCAACGTACGCGCCGGTTTTTGGAGAAGGTAGCGTTATTGGAAACCAAATCATCGATAAATTTCGGAAATTGGTGGTCGATTTCGCCGGAAGAGACGGGCTTTACCTAAAATGATGACAGCAGAAGTCTTTATCGGTGCTTACATCATTGACATTATCGTCGGCGATCCTCGCTGGTTTCCTCATCCTGTGGCCATTATCGGAAGATGGACGAGATTCGTCGAGGGGAAGATACGTGTCTGCACCACCCATGCCTCGGAGAAAAAAGGAGGGATAGTTCTGTGGTTTTCGGTCGTTATCCCCACTTATTTCATAACCTGTGGGATAACAGAGGCCTCTTTCTTTATCGGTGCCTTAGCCGGTATGATCATAACAGCTTTCCTTGCCTCCCTTACCCTTGCTACCAGATCTCTCTATGAGGAAAGCAGGGTTGTTATGGACGCCTTGACGCGTGGGGATATGGAAGCGGCAAGAAATGGACTTTCCATGATTGTGGGGAGGGATACCGCCAATCTTGATGAGGCCGGGATCCTGCGGGCTGTTATTGAGACGGTGTCAGAAAACCTCTCGGACGGTATTGTAGCTCCAATGTTCTATTTGGCCGTTGGTGGTCTCCCTCTCGCCATGACCTATAAGGCAGTCAATACCCTCGACTCCATGGTAGGATATAAAGACGCTAAGTACATGGACATCGGCTGTTTTTCCGCAAAGATGGACGATATCCTTAATTGGGTACCGGCAAGGATTACCGGATTTATTATAGCAACGGCCTCTCTCATCTTGAGGTTTAACTGGAGGGATTCCTGGAGGATTATGCGAAGGGACGGCAGAAACCACACAAGCCCCAACAGCGGTATTCCGGAAGCGGCAGCGGCCGGGGCTCTTGGCATACAGCTCGGCGGCAAAATCAGCTACTTCGATAAGATCACTTACAAGCCCTCTATTGGTGACAGACTGAAGGAAACGGATAAAAAAGATGTAAAGAACGCATGGTCTATCATGTTCACCTCGTCCCTCTTGATGGCCGTTATTTGTATAATTACCCTGTGGATAATAAAACAATGAAGAACGAACATGGCGGCAATGTCTGTGAAATTTCCAGAAGATTTGGGATCGATGAGGAGAGGATTATTGATTTCAGCGCCAACATAAATCCACTGGGCTATCCGCCGGCAGTACGGGAAACATTGGTAAAGGAAGTAGATTCCGTCTTGAACTATCCCGATATTGATTCCTTTGATCTCATCTCAGGGTTGTCGGAATACCACGGTATCGATCGTGACAACATCCTTGTAGGAAACGGTTCGACGGAGTTTATCTACTGGATACCCATGGTATTTAAACCCAGAAAAGCATTAATCATTACCCCTGCCTTCAGTGAATATGAAAAGGCCCTCAGGACGGTAGGAACGGAGGTGTCATACTTCCCAACAGAGGTTAGGAATGGTTTTTCCTTGTCGATTACCGGCCTTTGCTCCCGGCTGAGAGATGGTTTTGACATAGCCTATTTCTGCAATCCGGCAAACCCATCCGGCATCCTCACCTCTAAAGACGCACTCTGTCATGTTTTAGCAAGAGCGAGCGATGCCGGGACGTTGCTCTTGGTTGATGAGGCCTTCATAGATTTTGTAGAGGGGGAATCCGTTAAGAAAGAGATCTTCAGGTTTTCCAATCTGATGGTCATGAGGTCAATGACCAAGTTTTTTGGCATTCCGGGGCTTCGGATCGGTTATATGATTGCCGGAAACACCTGTATCGCAAAGATCAGGGAGAATAAACCGCCATGGACGGTCAGCTCCCTGGGACAGAGGGCAGCAGCAAAGGCTCTTCTTGATGGGGATTACATAAAGGATACAAGAAAATATGTAACAACTGAAAGAGAGTTTATGAGAAACGCATTAGATGAAATACCCGGTTTAAAAACCTATGAGAGTGCAGCCAACTTTATCCTCGTCCACATGGCCAACCGGATCTGCTTAAACTCCACGGAGCTCAGAGACCGACTGGTTCAGGAAGGCATACTGATAAGGGATTGCGGTACTTTCCATGGCCTTGGAACCCGTTACTTCCGGGTAGCTGTAAAGAAACACAAAGAGAATATCGTCTTGGTCAAAAAGTTAAGAGGGCTTATTGGATGATAGTTTTGGTGACAGGCGGGGCCAGGAGCGGTAAAAGCAATTTTGCCCTGAAACTGGCTGAAAAATTAGAGGGGAAGATACTGTTTTTAGCTACTGCCGAGGCTCTTGACGAGGAAATGGGGCAGAGGATTCAGAGGCATCGGAAGCAGAGGAGTAACCGGTGGAATACCATCGAAGAGCCTATCTATCTCGGAAAGGCGCTGAGGCCGATACTGGGTTTGTATAATACGATCGTTGTTGATTGCCTGACCCTCTGGCTGTCCAATCTCCTCGGCAAATACCCGGATCATGAAGAAAAAATAACAAAAGTAACAGACGATTTTCTTTCGTGTATGGTTGAGTTTAAAGGTACGATAATCGTGGTTTCTAATGAGGTCGGCATGGGAATCGTGCCGAGCAATAGCGTGTCGAGAATTTTCAGAGATATGGCCGGACAATTTAATCAAAAGGTAGCACAAATTGCCGATGAAGTTTATCTTATAGTCAGCGGATTGCCGCTTCAGTTGAAAAAATGAAAATTATATTTTAAAAGGGGCTGTTTATGAACATTAAGGAGTTGACAGAGAATATTCGACCCGTAAGAACTGAGTTATATAAGATTGCACAGCAACGGCTTGACAACCTGACGAAACCGCCCGGCAGCCTCGGTCGGCTTGAAGAGTTTGCCCGCAGACTGGTTGCGATTTACAACACCGAAATGCCCGAGATACCAAAAAAGGTTGTCTTTACGTTTGCAGGCGACCATGGCGTGGCCGAAGAAGGCGTCAGCGCGTTTCCTCAGGAAGTGACCGCCCAGATGGTTTTTAATTTCATAAATGGAGGAGCAGGAATTAACGTGCTTGCCCGTCACGCGGGAGCGGATGTGGTTGTAATCGATATTGGAGTGAATTATGACTTCAAAGATCTTAAGGGACTCGTTATAAAAAAGGTAGTTTATGGGACAAAGAATATTGCCTTGGGTCCGGCCATGAAACACGATGAGGCCGTCCGTTGTATTGAGGTCGGGAGGCTGCTGGCGAAGGAATATGCCGAAAAGGGGTACAGGCTCTTTGCGACAGGTGAAATGGGCATTGCAAATACAACCCCCTCATCGGCAATTGCCGCGGTTATCACAGGTAAATCGGTATCGGATGTTACAGGCAAGGGGACCGGCATCGACGAAATCACTCTTAATAATAAAATCAAGGTCATCACCAAAGCAATTTCCGTAAATCGCCCCGACCCAAGGGACGGGTTGGATGTGCTGGCAAAGATCGGCGGTGCTGAAATTGGTGGTATTGCCGGTTTATGTTTGGGCGCAGCCGAGAAAGGAATTCCGGTTGTTATCGACGGTTTCATTTCAACAGCAGGCGCATTGATCGCGTATTCCCTAAATCCGGATGTTGCCGATTATTTGTTTGCCGCTCACAATTCGGTGGAGAAGGGTCATCAGGCCATGCTTGCCCATATGAAATTACGGCCGATCCTGAACCTCGATCTTCGTCTGGGTGAAGGAACTGGAGCAGCCCTTGCCATGAACATTATCGACGCAGGACTTAAAATTTACCGGGAAATGGCGACCTTCAGTGAGGCCGGAATTTCCGATAAAAATACATAACAAGAGTTATAGGATGTTGAAGAAACTACTTGGCGCAGTTCAATTCCTTACGATTTTACCGGTGCCGTCTGGGTCTGTTCATGCAAACGAGGACGATATAGGTAAGAGTAGTGCCTATTTCCCAGTGGTAGGTATAATACAGGGATTTTTGCTTGCTCTGGTATATGCGGTCTTTACGCTGATATTTCCGAAAGATATCGTTGCTGCACTGCTGGTTACGGCTCTTGTCTTAAGTAACGGCGGATTTCATCTCGACGGGCTTTCCGATACTGTTGATGCCCTGGCATCACGGAAAAGCAAAGAAAGAATGATAGCCATCATGAAGGATAGTACCACCGGTCCGATCGGAGTTGTTTCTATTGTTTTGATCATTTTGTTAAAATATCTTCTGTTTAAGAATGTTATTTCCATGCCGGACCAGAATGTGTATGTTATTTTGATTCTTACTCCAGTGCTTGCCCGCTGGAGTATGCTTCCGGCTCTCTTTCATGCCAAAAGCGCCCGGAGTGACGGTTTAGGAAAAATCTTCATTGAACAGACAGGCGCCCGGGAGTTCTTCATTGCGACATGCATTGTATTCGGCATAACAGCCGCAATTATTCTGTTTTTGTCTCAATTTATAATCATATTTAAAATGATTGTTATCTTCATAATGGTCTATATCTTTTCTTTTTTGATGTCGCGGTTTTTTGAGGAAAAGTTTGGCGGGCTAACCGGTGACAATATGGGCGCAATTACGGAAATGAGTGAAGTGTTGTTCCTCTTCATCTTTGTGAGTTATTAAAAAATATATTATTATGATTACAATCTGTTATATCATTCGTCATGGTTTGACGGTCAACGCAAAAGAGAAGAGATATACAGGCCATCTGGATGTGAATCTTTCACAGGAAGGCGAAGAGCAGATGGAACGGCTTGCCTTTCATCTCTCGACAAGCGCGAATAATTCGCTGGATTCCGTTTATTGCTCAGACCTTATAAGGGCTAAGCGGAGCGCTGAAATCATCGGCTGGGCTTTTGGGATAAAAAAACCGATAATTGTTCCCGATTTCAGAGAGTGCAGCTTTGGCCATTGGGAGGGCTTGACTTTTGATGAAATTATGCAAACTTATCCGGAAGAGTTTGACGCCTGGGCAAAGAGTCCTCTTGAATTTATGCCCATAGGCGGTGAAAGCATAATGGATGTACGATCTCGGGTAATGCCTTTTTTTAATAATATAGTTGCGGAGAATAGGGGAAAAAAGATTGCGATCGTTGCCCACGGCGGTGTCAACCGTATTATCCTGTGCGAGCTGCTGGGTATTCCCCTGCAGAATATATTTAAAATCGGACAGGATTTCGGCGCTCTGAATGTGTGTATTTTCCATGATGAGGTTCCAGTCCTGAAACTAATGAATTATATGGTTAACCCCGGTCAGACATAAATGTTTAATTAAATTAATTGAGTGTTTGAACTTTTTGAAGGAGAATTACAGATTATGCTGGATATATTTTTAAAAGGCGGGCCGGTCATGTATCCGCTTCTGGTCTGTTCCATCATTGCTATGACCGTTATCATTGAGCGGGTTATATTCTGGATCCAGTCGGACCGATCCCGGAACCAGGCGCTTGTCGATGAAGTTCTTGAGCTTTGCCGTGTAGGAAGCTGGGATATGGTGCGGGTTAAGGTGGCCGGTTCGAAGGACTACCTTGTCCGTATTCTGGTGGGCGGAATCCTGCACCGGGAGTTTTCCATGACAAAGGCCATGGAGTCTGCCGGGGCTGATGAAATCAGGAAAATGCGACGTTATATGGGTATTCTGGACACCATGATTACCGTCGCTCCACTTTTAGGCTTTCTGGGCACCGTTACCGGTATTATACTCTCCTTTGAATCGCTGGGAACAAATGTGATCGAGCATCCTGAAACGGTTGCCATGGGGATAGCCCAGGCGCTTATCACGACTGCCGCCGGACTTATCATCGCCATTCTTACGGTTTTTCCCTATAATTATTTTAACTCAAGAATCGAAGATGCCGCTCTCTCTATCGAAAAATACGCGACCAGCCTTGAAATTGTCTATAAAAAGCTGGTTCAGGGTACAAATAATGAAGAGGCTGCGGAATGAAACTGAACATATCGACTGTCCGTAAAGCCCGCATTGAGATGGTGCCGCTCATAGACACTGTTTTTCTGATCCTCGTATTTTTCATATATGCCATGCTCTCAATGTCCGTTCACCGGGGATTGCCTGTTTTTCTTCCCTCTTCTTCGGCATCAGAGATTGAAAAGAATCTGATACTCTCAGTGACCGTAAAATCAGACGGGACTGTTTATATAGACAGGGAGCCAGTCACTTTAGGTGAACTGGCCGCAGCCTTGAAAGATAAGGCAGGAAACAAAAAGCAGACAGGCGTGATGCTTTTTGCCGACAACAGCCTTTCTTATCAGAAACTCTTTAATGTTCTGGATCAGATAAAAATGGCTGGAATCAGCCATATTTCTCTCCAGGCAGAAGCCGGCATCAGACGGTGAAACGTTTAATCTTTTCAATAGCCCTGGCATTGGCCGTTCACGGGCTTATCTTTTATTTCGATGGAGAATGGCTGAAAAAAAAGCCATATCACCAGGTCAGCCCCGCATTTGTCACAATATCTTTAACTTCTCTTCCACCGGCAAATACTCCGACGGTTTCCCAACCACTTCAGACACATGAGAAAAAAGCAGGGAATAAGCCTGAGAATCAATCCGGCAAAACAGAAATACTTC
>JAHJRK010000195.1 GCA_018830925.1 Pseudomonadota bacterium | reverse complement strand
TCAACAAGGAATTCCCGACTTACAACAGGGGATTTATCGGCGCGGTCGAGTAGTTAAAGGAGAGAATTTTATGAGTTCCAAGGCATATCTTAACCAGGCCATCGTATCCCACCTGCTTGAAATAAAAGCCGAAGATAATCCGGACAAGGAGCTTTTCGTATTTGAAAAAGGGGTTCACGGAGAAGATATCCTCACGTACAAAGACCTTTACGAGAATTCAAACAGGATTGCGAGACTTTTCCTGCAAAACGGAATTGAAAAGGGCGATGTCTATGCCGTCTTTATGCGCAATCACCCTGAATTTGTGTATGCCATGCTTGCGGGACCTGTCATAGGCGCAATAATGGTTCCCATAGATCCGAGGAGCCGGGGCGAACGGTTGCGCTATTTTCTAGATAATTCAAAGGCGAAAGCGATTATCGTCTCAGGAGAGATGCTTTGTCATCTTGAAGAGGTGTTGAAGGACCTTCCGAATATAAAACTTGTTTGCGTTGTCTACCGGGATGAGCAGGGCGTTTCCGTATCGCCAAAATATCCGGTTTTAAATGAAGTCCTTGTAAAAAGCTGGGATCCGGTCGAACAGAAAATCATGGATGTCCGCCACCCGATGCAGATCATATATACTTCCGGAACTACCGGAGACCCGAAAGGGGTTATGATACGGAACAACAGGTTCGGGCTTTTCATGATAGTGACAAGGCTTGTCTGGAAATATACTCCTAAGGATATCCTTTATACCGGCCTTTCTCTTACGCATGGGAATTCCCAGGCCGTCACATTATTTCCTGCCCTTGCTGCAGGCATAAAGGCGGTATTCAGCCCGGGTTTCACGAAAAGCAGGATCTGGGACATATGCCGGAAGTATGGCTGCACCTCTTTCTCGCTCCTTGGCGGGATGATGGGTGGAATTTATAATGAACCGCTGCGCGATAATGACGCCGATAACCCTGTCCGCGTTGTCATAAGCGCGGGGACGCCTGCCTCCATATGGGAAGATTTTGAAAAACGATTCGAAGTTAAAATTCTGGAATGGTACGGAGCAGTTGAAGGAGGATTTGCTTACAAAGCGCCCGGACAGGGGCCTGTCGGTTCATTTGGAAAACCGCTTCCCGGCATGATGGAATTCAAGGTTGTGGATGAAAATGACAACCAGGTTACGAACGGGCAGACCGGTGAATTGATCGTGCGGTTGACGAAAGGTGAAACAAAGGTGGATTATCTCGGTAAACCCGAAGCATCTGCAGAAAAGACGCGGGGAGGATGGCTAAGAACAGGGGATATGGTGCACAGGGATGAAAAGGGATGGTATTATTTCGATTTCAGAAAGGGAAACGAACTGCGCAGGGCAGGAGACTTTATCCAGCCGGATCACATAGAAAAGGTAATAGGTGAGCATCCTGATGTAAGCGAAGTCTGTGTTTATGGAATTCCAGCCGCATCAGGCGCGCCCGGTGAAAGTGATATTGTTGCGGCTGTTTCTCCGTTTGAAGGAAAGAATATAGAAGTTAAAAGCGTTTTTGAAAAATGCAGAAAAGATCTGCCGCCCAATTCCATTCCTTCATATATCCAGGTGATTGAAATTATTCCCAAGACGATATCGGAAAAGGCATTGGACAGGGTGCTGAAAGCCGGGTTTTCTCCGGACGCGGCGAACGTTTATAGGTATCAGTGACGGCTTTGAAAACATAACATGCAGGGAGACCTTTGAAGAACATCCAATTTTGGTCAAGTACAAGGAAGGCGAAAATATAGCGCTTACGCTTCACTTCGTGCAACCGCAGGAATACATAGAAGTATTTTGAGGATTGAAATTTGAGCCTGACGAAGTAATCGGGCAAAAGGGGGTGTTATGCAAAGGTCTCACAGGAGGAATTTATGAGTTATACAGAGCTTAACATGGATTTGACACGTGAACAGAAAACAATGAAAGAAGAGACACACAGGTTCAGTAAAGAGATTCTGAGGCCGGCCAGTCTCGAACTCGATAAACTTCATGATCCGGAAGATGTAATAAAGAGTCCCCTTTTCTGGGATACCATGAAAAAAGGATATGAGCTTGGATATCATACCATTTTTATTCCTGATACCTGGGGGGGGCTTGGGCTTGATCCTCTTGAAGTGCATATTGTACTTGAGGAGCTGGGTTGGGGAAGCGCCGATTTTGCAATAGGTCTCGGAGTTGCCTGCTTTCCGGCCTTTTTTGCTTCAATGGTCCCTAACGATCGCCTGATTGAAGATATAATCGAACCTTTCGGCAGGAATACCGATGCTTCGATCATCGGGTGCTGGGGGATAACCGAGCCCGAACACGGAACGGATACCCTTGTTCCCGGAACCCCTGAGTTTTCAGACCCGAAAATTACAGGACAGGTGAGCGCCCGCCTTGAAGGAGACGAATGGGTAATCGAAGGCCAGAAATCGGCCTGGGTTTCAAACGGAACCATTTCAACCCACAGCCTGGTTTATCTTAATATTGATCAATCAATGGGAATGAAGGGCGGTGGCATCTGCATTGTTCCTCACAACCTTCCCGGCGTCCGAAAGGGGCGTCCTCTCGATAAAATGGGACAGCGCGCGCTGAACCAGGGTGAGATATTTTATGACAAGGTCCGGGTCCCGAAAGATTACATGCTGGTGGATCAGGAAAGCTACGAAGCATTGCTTGACGTGACTCTTGCGACCGCCAACGGCGGAATGGGCGCCATATTCACCGGTGTTGCACGCGCTGCTTATGAAGAGGCATTAAATTATTCAAAAACCCGCATTCAGGGAGGAAAGCCTCTTTTTGAGCATCAGATGATAAAGCATAAACTGTTTGACATGTTCATGAAGGTTGAAGCGGCCAGAGCGCTTTCGCGTTCCGCCATAGTTTATAATTTGAACAACACACCGCCACTGACCAGGTATTCGATTGCTTCAAAGGTTTTCTGTACGAAAACGGCTTTTGAGGTTGCGAGTGATGCCATTCAGATCTTTGGAGGTATTGGCGTAAGCAAGGAATATCCTGTTGAAAAGTTTTTCAGGGATGCCCGCGCTTCGATGATTGAAGACGGGGCCAACGACAGCCTGATGATTACGGGGGCGCATTCGCTGTGATTATAAACAGCCGGACATCGAATGTCGAATATCGAACATCGTAGAATGAACTTCGAAGTACGAACGTCGGGTAAAATAGAGATATCCGAATTTTATGCAAAGGCCCAGCATTACATTGAAAGGAAAAAACTGATTTATGGCAAATGTTTATATTATCGGACTGGGGATGATAAGGTTCAACAAGTACCCGGACAGGGATGTAAGGGATATGGCTCATGAAGCCGTCAATCTTGCTCTTGAAGATGCCGGGATTAAAAAGGAAGCTCTTGAAGCGGCTTTTTTTTCAAACACCTTCTGGGGAATGTTTTCAAACCAGCATTCGATCAGGGGGCAGGTGATGCTTCGCTCAATGGAAATCGGCGCCATTCCTGTCACAAATGTTGAAAACGCGTGCGCCGGCGCTTCAACGGCGCTTCACATGGCGTATACCGGAATACGGGCCGGAATGTATGATGTCGCGCTCGCGGTCGGATCGGAAAAAATTACGAATCCGAATAAGGCATTATCGCTTGGAGCTTATGCTTCCTGCATGGATGTGGGCAATTTTGAAAAGCATCTTAACATGATGATGGAGCTGAGTAAAACATTTGATATAAAACCCCCTGATGCCCAGTCTGCGCCCGGAGAAGGAAGAAGCATTTTCATGGATGCCTATGCGATGGGGGCAAAATGGCATATGAGCCACTTCGGTTCCACTCAGAGGCAGCTCGCCGTTATTTGTGCAAAGAACCACTGGCACGGGTCACTTAACCCCAAAGCCCAGTATCAGAACATGATGACTGTGGAAGAGGTTATTGCCGACAAACCTGTAGCATACCCGCTCACAAGATCCATGTGTTCTCCTGTCGGTGATGGGGCTGCAGCCGCGGTCATATGTTCAGAAAAATTCCTGAAACGGCTTTTATCCCCGCGGCCTGTCAGAATTCTCGCTTCGGTTCTGGGATCCGGAACCGACAGGGATATAAACGGTGAAGACATCGGCGAAAGGCTTGTGAAAAAAGCATATGAAATCGCGGGAGTCGGTCCGAAAGATATCAGCCTCGCGGAGCTTCACGATGCCACTGCTTATGGCGAGCTTCACCAGACAGAGGCTATGGGTTTCTGCCCCCCCGGTGAAGGCGGGCCTTATGCCGAATCAGGGGCAACGAAGCTTGGAGGAAAGCAGCCTGTAAATACCAGCGGAGGTCTTGAGTGCCGCGGTCATCCTATCGGGGCGTCAGGTCTTGCCCAGATTTACGAGATAGGTATCCAGTTAAGAAGGGAAGCAGGAAAGCGCCAGGTGGAGAATGCGAAGATAGGCCTTGCCGAAAACGGAGGCGGGAACATCGGGGTCGAAGAAGCGGCGATGTGCATTCACATACTTGAAAAAGTAAGATGAGACTTTTATTCTGTGAAAGGGGTTTCTCGTATGTCACGTTATGAACTAAAAGACAAACATGTGCTTATAACAGGGGC
This sequence comes from Pseudomonadota bacterium, assembly GCA_018830925.1. Taxonomy (GTDB): domain Bacteria; phylum Desulfobacterota; class Desulfobacteria; order Desulfobacterales; family RPRI01; genus RPRI01. The sequence goes on along the minus strand of JAHJRK010000195.1, from coordinate 1,358 downwards.
ATCTTCAGGAATAGGGAAAGAACTTTCACGTTGTTTTGCAAAGGAGGGTGCGCATTGCGTTTTGTCCGCGCATCCCTCCGAAGCGCCTGCCCTGTCGGAGTTGTCCGGAGAATTGGAAAGTAGATATGGAATAAAGACGTGGTCTTTTGGCGTGGACCTTGCCGGAGAAGATGGCCCGAAAAAGCTGTATGATGAAGTAAAGGCGCATGTACCTGTAATTGATGTTCTGGTGAACAATGCAGGTCTCATGGTTTACGGAGATTTTCACCAGGCTGATATTTCCCGCCAGCTCACTCTTGTTCATGTGAACATCAGAGCTCTGACGCTTCTTATGCACCTGTTTTTGAAGGATATGGCGGCACGCCGCGATGGACGGATATTGAACGTATCTTCCGTTTCAGCTTTCCAGCCTACGGTTCACCATGCGGTATACGGGGCTTCGAAAGCGTTTGTTCAAAGCCTGAGCGAAGCGGTAAATGAAGAGGTCAGGCGATCAGGTGTCAAGGTCTGCACGCTCAACCCTTCATATACAAACACACCGCTTATAAAAGGCGGTGATTTCCCTGAGAGACTCTGGTGGTATGCCGTAAGCGGCCTTGCTGACCCGGCGATAATTGCGCAAAAAGGAGTCAGGGCTTTAAAAAAGGGAAAAGCTCTTTATATACCGGGATTTAAAAACTGGATTATTCACATCCTTTTGCCGAGAATCTCTTCAAGAAAAATTATCAATTTTTTTTCCTATCACGCACTAAAAAGCAGGTTATGACTTCGTTGGAAGCCATAAAACCGTCACTCCCATCTTCAAGGTGTGCCGCGGAAAAGCCGCACGCCTATCCCAATAATATTATTGACAAATTAGCATGTTATGTTATTTAAGCCATATAAGCCGACTTCAATCCTTTTTAAATTCGGATTCCTGTTCAACTTGCTTCTTCACTCCCGCGGAAGTCAGCTTTAAATAATAAAGAAATTACATGAATTCACTGCATCTAATGGATGAAGCAGGGAAAAAACCGGCGTACCGGGCGCCGGCCAATCGGGAAAAACGGAGCGGAAAGAATCGTAAAGGATAAGACTTATGCTTAAGAAGATCATAATTGGAGCACTTGTTTTTTTTATTCTTTATGCAGTCTTAGGCTTTTTCATCCTCCCGGTCGTTCTCAAGCCGACCCTTATGGAAAAGCTTTCCGAGAATCTCCACCGAAAGGTATCGATTGAAGACATCGACATAAATCCGTTCATAATATCTGCGAAGGTAAAAGGCCTTATAATCAGGGATCAGCAGGACCGGGGAACATTCGCATCGATCGGGGAACTTTACATCAACCTTCAGGCTGCCGAGTCTGTTCTGAAAAGAG
>JAHJRK010000194.1 GCA_018830925.1 Pseudomonadota bacterium | reverse complement strand
TGAAAACACCGGCATCATCCGAAGTCTCCATGCCTACAAGGAGATCCGGATGGGCTTTTACGGGCAGGCTCTTTATTACCTCTTCCAGGACCCCTGGACTTATCTTTGCCGCTCAGCCTGAAGCCCGGACTTTTTCAGTCAAATATATTTTTTTATCTTTTTCCATTTTTTTTATGCTTCGGTTACAAGTTGCCTCAGGGACACCACAGGCTGGGCTTTAAATCTCCGGCTTATGGTTCTTTGTTAAGGTGTTATGTGTTAATTGTAAAAAACAATCCAAAATTGACGGCTTCGATATTCGTAATCCGACTTACGCCTCAAGCCTCTTTCCCTATTTACCTTTCAGAACCTTATATCGCGGCTGTCAAATACAGGTCCGTCCATGCATACATGCAGATACCTGCCCTCATCCTTCCCCTCAATTGCACAGCCAAGACAGGCTCCGATGCCGCATGCCATGACACTCTCCGTGGATATCTGACAAGGAACTTTATATGTTTCCGCTATTCCTGCAAGACATTTCAACATACCTGAAGGCCCGCAAGCATAAATTACTTCGGGCTGCTTTTCCTTTAAAGAAGCCTCAACCGGGTTTGTTATAAGACAGGTTTCTCCTTCGCTTCCATCATCTGTGGTAATCATCACATCAAGGCCAAGATTTATAAAATTATCCATGCATAAAAGATCCTCTTTCGATCTTGCCCCAAGAAAGACTTTTATATTGGAAGAACCGGCCATTTTTTTCTCAAGAATATGTGTAGCGAGAAACAGCAAAGGGGCAACTCCAATTCCGCCCGCCACAATAAATATTCTGCGGATATTTTCAGGCAAAGAAAAACCATTTCCGAGAGGGCCCATGATGTCGACCCATTCGCCGTCTTTGACTTCCGAAAGCCTGCCCGTAAACTCTCCCACAACCCTGTAGAGGATTTCTATCCCTTTTTCGCCCTCGATTATTCTGTGAACTGAAAATGGACGTCTAAGCAGAGGCGAAGTCCTGTCGGTAAGGCGCAGCATGAGAAACTGACCGGGGCTTGCAGAAATAAATTTTCTGCTGCAATTTAGTCCTATTCTGTAGTAAGAAGCACCTAATTTTTTATTCCACAAAACCTGAGCTTTTTCCATAATCATATTCATGCCCCGCCGTATCTCGTGATTCATAATTTTTGGTTGGTGGTTCGATTCACGATGCACGCCTCTTGTCTCCTGTCATCCCTATAACCGCTGCAAATCTTCCCGTTGTTTTTTCTCCCCGGTAGGAAAAATAGAGATCCGTGTTGCATTTTGTGCAGATTCCGCTCGAATAAATATTCCCTGGCATCACACCGGCATCGCATAGCTGGTCCGTACTTATACGCCAGAAATCAATATGATTTGCAGAATCCTTGTATTTCCAGAACTGCTCCGGTATCTCTCTCTCATAGTTGATAAATTCAGCACAACATGGCCCGAGGGAAGGACTGATTCCTGCAAATATGTCGGAGGATCTGCAGTTAAACCGCTCTTTCATTGCATCTATTGCGCTGCCTATTACGTTTTTAATGCTTCCCCTCCACCCGGAATGGACATTCGCGACTACATTCCTGACCGGATCATACATGAGAACCGACTGGCAATCTGCAATTTTTATAGCAAGCATTCTGTTTTCAACATTGCTCACCAGTGCGTCGCCTATAAAAGGGAAAGAATTTGCTTTTGAAACAACAATAACATCAGCATCATGCATCTGCCTTGTAAAAACAAGTTCGCCGTCATCCATGCACATGGAGACCAGCGATCTGTTCTGCATAGCAGAACCTTCATCATCCCCTACCGACAAGCTAAGATTCAGGCTGCTGTAAGGTTTCCTGCTGAACCCGCCATTTCTTGTAAACACTCCATGCCTTAATTTCGGAAAAGAGACCAGGTTCGGAAACTGATAAAACGAAACTCCGTTTACTTTTGTTAATATCAAAAATACCTCTTCTTTATATTATCCGGATATTTCCAGGATCCTTTTTATAATTGAAGATGTCGATATTCCCGGCACCACGGGAATTCTTGCGATCCTTCCTCCCGCTGCCCTGACAAAATCAGCCCCGATAATATCCTCTTCCGCCCAGTCGCCTCCTTTTACAAGAATATCAGGCCTGACCTTTTTGATAAGATTCAGAGGATCCGGTTCATCAAATAAAACAACAAAATCAACGCATGACAATCCGGAAAGAACCTCAGCCCTCTGCATCTGGGAAACAACCGGTCTTTTTACGCCTTTTATCAGCCTGACAGATTTATCGGAATTGAGGCCGACTACAAGAATATCTCCTTCCGCCCTTGCGGCGGCAAGGTATCTGACATGTCCGGCGTGCAGGATATCAAAGCATCCGTTTGTAAAAACAATGCGCTTGCCGGCCTTCTTTAGACGGCTTGCCTCTCCGGCAATATCGCTGTTCGTCAATAATTTCACCATCGCTATCTTCTCTTCCGGGCTTCGTACTTCGGACATCGGACTTCGAATTTAGACATTCGATATTCGATATTCCTTATTTCCTTTGAGCCCCTTTCCTTTCACTTTTCACTTTCTACTTTCTACTGTCAAACCGCCCTCGCCAGCGTCAGCACATCAACACTCATAGCACCGCTTTCAAGAAGCGCTTTTGCGCATTCATCAGCTGTAGCCCCGGTAGTATAAACATCATCGACAAGCAGGATTCTCTTTCCTTCT
>JAHJRK010000193.1 GCA_018830925.1 Pseudomonadota bacterium | reverse complement strand
CCGGATTGCCTCTTGATGCCGCGGCGCTTCTTCTTATCGAAGTTGACGGATATCCTGCCCAGGTGGAAGAGGATGCAGAGAAAATTGAAGCGATCTGCCGAAAGAAAGGCGCAACCTCCCTGCGTGTTGCAAAAGATGCTTACGAGAGAGATAAAATATGGGCTGCCAGAAGAGGCGCGCTTTCTGCTCTGGCACAACTGAAACCGACCCTTGTTTTAGAAGACGCGACTGTTCCCAGGAGTAAAATTCCTGAAATGGTCCGCTCAATAGAGAATATCGGGAAACGATACGATCTTGCCATCGGGACTTTCGGGCATGCAGGAGATGGAAATCTTCATCCCACAATTCTAACCGACAAGAGAAATAAAGAAGAATGGAAAAGAGTGGAAGATGCGATTAAAGAGATATTTGAAAATGCGCTTGCCCTCGGAGGAACTCTTTCCGGCGAACACGGGATAGGGCTTGCTAAATCGGGATTTTTGAAGAACGAGATAGGAGCCGGAGCTATCCTTTTCTCTAAAAACATCAAATCCGCCCTGGATCCTAAGAATATTTTAAATCCCGGAAAGATTATAGGAGAGTGATATGTCCGACATGAAAAGGCTTGCACAGCTTATGGGAGAACTGGAAGAGCAGCTTGTCGTCTGTATGAGGTGCGGCATGTGTCAGGCAGTATGTCCTCTTTTTGCGGTAACAGGGAAGGAGGCGGATGTTGCAAGGGGAAAGCTTGCGCTGTTGGACGGGCTGTTGAATAAAATGTTTGAAGATCCGAAGGGGGTTTATGAGCGCCTGAACAAGTGCCTTCTGTGCGGTTCCTGCGCGACGAACTGTCCGAGCGGAGTAAAAGCGCTTGAGATTTTCATGAAAGCGAGAATTATCCTGACCGGTTTCATGGGGCTTTCTGTGACTAAAAAAATGATTTTGAGGGGAATGTTGTCCAATCCCCGGGTTTTTGACAGGCTTCTTGAATGGGGAGCAGGATTCCAAGGACTTTTCACCAAACCTGCAAGCGATATTTTAGGCACTTCATGCAGCAGGATCGCCTCACCTATTTTAAATGAACGGCATTTTATGCCGCTTGCAAAGGTCCCATTTCACAGGATTGTACCTTCCATGAACACTCCTGCGGGAAGTTCTGGAATAAAGGTCGCATTTTTTACCGGATGCCTTATAGACAAGATTTTTCCTAAGGTGGCGCAGGCTGCGCTGGATATTTTTTCATTTCACGGCATCGGAGTTTTTATCCCGGAAGGACAGGGATGCTGTGGTATCCCGGCGATATCATCGGGAGATGCCGAATCATTTGAGAAGCTTCTTCTTTACAATATTGAAAAATATTCATCTGCCGATTTCGACTATCTTGTTACGGCATGCGCGACATGCACATCTACGATAAAAAAAATCTGGCCTCTCATGGTTAATGCCGGCTCAAGTGATGACCTGAAATCAAAAGTGGAGAAAATATCCGTTAAAACGCTTGATATAAATCAGTTCCTGGTTTCAAAAATCGGCATAAAAGTACCGGAGCCGGAAAATAAATATGGGGAAATTATTACCTATCATGACCCGTGTCATCTTAAGAAATCTCTTGGTGTTTATGCCGAGCCCAGAATGTTAATTAAGGCAAATAATGGTTACTCATTCAGAGAAATGCCTGAAGCAGACTGGTGTTGCGGAATGGGAGGAAGTTTTAATTTGCAGCACTATGAAATTTCGGATGACATCGGAAAAAGAAAAATTGGGAACATAAAAATCTCCGGAGCCGGTGTTGTTGCCACAGGCTGTCCTGCATGCATGGTCCAGATATCCGACATGCTGTCAAAAGCAAACGAAAAAATAACCGTTAAACATCCTGTTGAAATCTATGCTGAGTCGCTTAAAAATAAATGAAGCCTTTTATCCCAGAAGTTTTTCAAAAAAGTCATTCCCCTTATCGTCTACTATTATAAATGCCGGAAAGTCCTTTACCGTGATCATGAATATTGCTTCCATTCCGAGTTCCGGATATTCGATGGTCTCAATATTTGTAATGCACTCTTTTCCGAGCCTTGCAGCCGGGCCCCCTATCGAACCCAGGTAAAACCCGCCGTATTTTTTGCACGAGTCCGTCACAATTTTAGACCGGTTACCCTTGGCAAGCATGACCATCGAGGCGCCGTGCTTCTGGAATTCCGGAACATAAGAATCCATGCGTCCCGCAGTTGTCGGCCCGAATGAGCCTGAAGGATATCCCTTGGGTGTTTTTGCCGGGCCTGCATAATAGATGATGTGATCCCTGAAATACTGAGGTATGCCATCCCCCTTGTCAAGACGCTCCTTCAATTTTGCATGCGCGATATCCCGCGCAACCACGATTTTTCCTGAAAGAAGGAGCCGTGTTGCAACAGGATATTTTGTCAGTAAGCTCCTTATTTCATCCATTGGCCTGTCAAGATCGATCGAAACCGCTCCTGCCGCAGATTCCTTTATTGCAGGAAGGTATTTTGAGGGGTCTTTTTCAAGTTTTTCAAGAAAGATCCCTTCTTTTGTGATCTTTGCCTTTATGTTCCTGTCCGCGCTGCAGCTCACGCCAAGCCCTATCGGGCATGATGCGCCATGCCTTGGAAGGCGGATTACCCTTGTGTCGAGACAGAAGTATTTGCCCCCGAACTGGGCGCCAATCCCGAGTTCACTGGATATTTTTAAAAGTTTTGCTTCAAGTTCAAGATCCCTGAATGCATGCCCCGTAACATCTCCTTTTGTCGGAAGAGAATCAAGGTAGCCCGCTGTGGCAAGTTTGACTGTTTTTAAATTAAGTTCAGCCGAAGTGCCTCCGATAACAAAAGCAAGATGGTATGGCGGGCAGGCGGCCGTCCCGAGGGTCTTTATTTTTGCCTTCATGAAATCAAGGAGCTTTTCGGGGGTAAGCGTCGCTTTTGTTTCCTGAAAAAGAAAAGTCTTGTTTGCCGAACCGCCGCCTTTGGCTATGAACAGAAACTTGTAAGAATCGCCTTCCGTGACATATAGCTCTATCTGGGCAGGAAGATTGCAGCCCGTGTTTTTTTCATCAAACATTGTAAGAGGAGCATTCTGCGAGTACCGGAGATTATTTATAGTGTAAGCATTGAATATGCCCCTTGAGATGGCCTCCTCATCGGAAAAACCGGTCCAGACCTGCTGGCCCTTTTTCCCTAATACAATGGCTGTCCCTGTATCCTGGCACATGGGGAAAATGCCTTCTGCCGAAATAATGGCGTTTTTGAGCATTTCAAGAGCAACATACCTGTCGTTTTCGGAAGCTTCGGGATCTTCCATTATTTGCGAAAGCTGTTTAAGATGAGATGCTCTCAAAAGATGGGATACGTCTTTAAACGCCTCTTCTGCAAGGAAGGTAAGACCTTCAGGCTCAACTTTTAGGATTGTTTTTCCTTCAAAATCGGAACTCTTAACAAACTTGTTCGTAAGTAACCCATACTCTGTAGTATCTTTCCCCAGAGGGAACATATCCTGATATTTAAAATCAGCCATTTAATTTATCTCCCGATTAAAATCCGTTTTTTTGTTCAAGAGGTCACAGATTTAATTGTATGGTCTCTTTCTGTCAAGGAATTTCAATGACATAAAAAAGACGGACTTGACTTTTTAAAAGCCATCAAAATTTTTCCTTCGGAGGATTAAAATATCCGTGTTTTAAATCCGGAAACTTGTTCCTTATAATGGAAAGCATTTTCTTTATCCCTGTGGCTTCGCTGATTGAGGCAGCGCCGGACATTATTTTCCAGTACCTTAAGGGATCAAAATTCAGGTTTCTCCACTGTATGAAATTAACAGGATGTTTTTTAAGGAAAGAAAAGAGAGCCGCCTGTTCTTCGGAAGAATCCGTAAAGCCTGGACAGTTAAGATAATTTATTGAAACGAATATCTTTCTCTCAAGAGCCCTGTCTATGCTTTTTATGACATCTGAAAAAACATATCCTTTAGGACGGAAATATGCATCGTAACATTCTTTTCTTACACTGTTCATGCTGATCCTGATACTGTCAAGTCCGGCATCAAAAAGTCTTTCCATTATTTCAGGCATGCTTCCGTTTGTGTTCATGTTGATTGTGCCACTGCCAGTTTTCAAACGGATTAGTTTTATGGCCGGTTCAATAACATGAGCTGCAAGCAGAGGATCTCCCTCACATCCCTGTCCGAAACTTACAACGCTTCTTTTTACCTTTCTTATGTGTTCCAGGGCAATTTCTGAAATTTCTTCGGGAGACGGGGTAAAGGAAATCCTCTCCTGGCTGTTTTTTATTCCGGTTTCTTTCTGGAGCGATATGCAGCCTATACATGCCGCATTGCAGCTTTTTGAAGTCGGAAGCGGAGCTTCGTAACGTCCCAGGAAGAAGTTTTTTGCGGCAGGGCAGCCGTATTTCAAGGCACAGTTTTCTATATGCCCGCACAGCCTGTTCTGCGGCATCTTTTTTTTCATTGCCCGGACGCCGGCGATAACTTTTTCAAGCGGCATCAGCCTTAAGTCCTGCCTCTTTTCACTGTCAACAAGGATAACGGCTGTCCTGAAACCACCCTTGTGCCAGCCGACTGCTCCATAAGAAAAAAGAGGAAGATGTTTTGCAGTCTGCCGCTCCCGGTAAGCGCTTACATGGGAAATGACATATCCGGGTGAATTGAATGCCGCTACCGGGAATACGGGCTCGCCGGGCGCATATGGATTTTCTTTTAATGTTTCAAGCTCGTTTGTTTTCATGTTAAATACAACCGGGCGTCTGTCAGGCAGAAGCATGAACTCTCCGCCATGAGGCATATCTATTGTGTTGCCGGTTGAAAGGGAGGTAAAGTTATCCGCCGCCATCCCTGCTGCGGCATACCCTTCAAGCTCGAATATTTTGCCGTCTTTACCGGCAACAACTGCCGTAATCAGGTTGTCTTTTGCCATTTCCCTATCGCCTATTTCAGAAGAATGCCGTTAGCACTGATGATATCTCGGAATCTGCCGCATCTGATACATAAATTTGATTTTATAGTCTGATGTTATTTTTCTATTGATTTCCGCTGTAACAGTCAATATCCTTAATACATTGAAAATTCAATT
>JAHJRK010000192.1 GCA_018830925.1 Pseudomonadota bacterium | reverse complement strand
ATTAACATGGACAAACCATGCAATGCCCTGTCTTTAACCCTCTCCTTAAAGTTTCGGCCCAACTTTCTTGAGCCCCAAACCTTACCCCACTCTTCAGATGACATCATGTCCTGCTGCATATACGATCTTCCTCGCCTTTTTTCTTTTGCTGGCGTTTCCGTCTGCCATTTCAATTGTGGCCAAAATAGTCTCTGATCTTTACCCAAAAATCGGCCTATCATTTATTGTATGCCTGAGGCAGAGCGCCACGCGCTATACCAATCCACCGTACTTTGCAGACCCTGCCGCAGCGTAAACCTCGGCTTCCAGCCCAACTTCTTACAGATAGTCGAGTTATCTATCTGCAGGTTACCGAGTAGACGTTCCATCGATGATGCTTTACCAATAACGCTACTTGCCATGTTAAGAAACCAAACTGGACATTTTAACAGTCTTTTTCTTTTAGCCATGCAGTCAGCAAGCTGTCCAACCAATTCGGAAGTAGAAATATCCTCACCATCACTCACAAGGAAAGTTTGACCTGCTGCTGCGGGATGCGTAGCGCAAGTTATCAGCGCATCCACTAAATTACCTGCATAGAGGAAGCTACGTTTATTCCGTATTGACCCAAAAGGTAAAGGGATACCATGATGGATCAGACTTATCAGGTTCAGAAAATTCGCTTTCACAGAAGGACCGTATACGAGCGGAGGCCTGACAATTACTACCTCCAAACCTGTTTCCTGAGAGATTTTCATTAAAGCTTGCTCCGCCTTCCACTTGGATATGGCGTAATCATCTTGTGGTTGCGGATTATCTGATTCAGAGAATGGCTGTCCTTCATTCGTATGCTCACCATTCACCTTGATTGAACTTACATAGACAAACCGCTTTACTCCTGCTACTGCTGCCTGTTTTGCCAGATTTGCCGTGCCATGCAGATTGACCTTGAGATATTCCGCCAGCGGATTGGCAGCCGTTTCTTCCATCACATGCACCCGCGCAGCAAGATGAATCACAATATCCACACCGCGAAGCGCATCTGTCCAGTCCGTTTCACCATCAATTGACCCAACAATTACCGCTTCAATATTTTCTATCACCGAATTTGAAGAACGTAACGCCCCACGAACAGAATGACCTTGCCGTAGCAATTCATCACAGAGCACCTGGCCTATAAATCCGTTAGCACCCGTAATTAAAATATTCATATTTTAAATTGGGTAATATAAGACATTGTTATAAAAACAGGAGAAGCTTTCTTTCGAACTTCCAAGACATTCATATTGCAAGTTTTAAGTGTTTTGATTCTGTACCTCCAAAATTAGTTTATGATATCTCTCGCTAATACTTGAACGGGAGTATTCTTTTAGGATTGCAATCCGACCTTTTAAACCTTTTTCCAGCCAAGCTTCACGATGAAGGAAGGCCTGTTTAATAGCGTTAGCAAGCGCCGGAGAATTACCTGACGGGACAACGACACCTCCGTCTGTTTTCGCAACCAAGCGTGCAAGATCAGAATCGGGATCAGTACATGCGATCACAGGACGCGCGCATGCCATAATCCGATATACCTTGGATGGAATTCCATCGTTGCTCGTACCAGGTGCTTGAGATACGAACGAGGCATCAACGGCGGCATAGGCTTCTGCCATTATGGAATATGGTTGATAGGATAAAAATGTAATATTTGTCAGATTCAGATGCTGTGCCTTCTCAATAAGCAAAGACCTTTCGCTGCCATCCCCCATCATCAGGAAATGAATTTCTTCCTCATTCCGCAGCAGATGAGCGGCTTCGATCAAGATTCCCAGTCCCTGTGGCTCACCCATATTGCCTGCGTAACTTATCACAAACTTTTCATGGAGACCATAACGGCGACTGAAGGCATTGACCTTGGGAAGAGGACGAAAATCTTCAACATCTACAAAATTTGGGATAACGTGAATCTTATTTTCCGGGACACCTCTGGCACGGATATGATTCGCCATACCCTTCGAGATCACCGCAAGAGCTTTTGCTTTATTGTAAACAAAAATTTCCAGGACCTGAAGGCATCTGATTGCGAATGTGTTTCGCAGTACACCCAGATTTACGGCCACATCCGGATAAATTTCCTGTACATTGTATATGAATGGGCACTTATGCCACATACCAACCAACCAGGCGCTGATCCCGATTGTCAGCGGCGGAGAGGGCGACAATATTACATCCGGCTGAAATTGTGAGAAAAATCCTGCCAATGTACTGACGGCATGGAATCCCAACCAGGCAGCAATTCTAAGCAGCTTGCTCTTGCCCTTGCGCGGCATCCAAGCGTGCAGTACTTCCATGCCATGATAATTGCTTTTCTGAAGAAGCTTTCCCCAATGGGCATGAAGCGGTTGTATCGCCAGCGCCTCGACATCTTCGTTGAAATGGGGTATGGTCGTGATCACAAACACATCATGACCCCGTTTCTTAAGATCTACTGCGAGATCTCCCATAATTTGAGCAGTGGAAACATTATCCGGCCGAAATATGAGGGAAAGGATTAAAATACGTGCCATAAGGGGGAAATCAGATCTATTTTCGCCACACAGTTTGATTTACATAATTGGTATAACTCAGGATTATACGGACAACTTTTTCGGAAACATTGGGCATCTGATAATCCTGAACAAGCCGGAGGGTGCGCTTATCTGACCGCTCTTGTGATTTAAGAATATCAAGACCTTCCAGAATACGGTCAAATTCAAATCCGGTCATCATTACCGCCCCTTCCTCCATCCCCTCAGGGCGTTCATGCGTATTTCGTATATTCAACGCCGGAAAATTGAGAATGGAAGATTCTTCCGTTATTGTCCCGCTGTCGGACAGAGTAGTGATAGCATGCATCTGAAGCTTGATGTAGTCGCAAAATCCCAGTGGTTTCAGTAATTCCACACCGGGCTGCAGTGTAACTTGCCGCTCATCAATCATCTTCCTGGTACGGGGATGTGTCGAAACGATCACTCGCTTGCCGAATTGAGCAGTCAGGCCGTTCAGCATACTGATAAAGTTGTCGAACTGTTCTGGAAAATCGATGTTCTCCTCACGGTGAGAACTGACCACGAAATATTCCTCCGTCTTCAAGTCGAGACGATTGAGTATGTCCGACGCCCCAATTTTCGGCAGATAGTGATGTAACACTTCATACATCGGGCTACCTGTCTTAATCACTCTGTCCGGCGGCAAACCCTCTCTCAAAAGATATTCTCTCGATATCGAACTGTACGGCATGTTGATATCGCTGATGTGATCCACAATTTTGCGATTAATCTCTTCGGGTACCCGCTGGTCAAAGCACCGGTTCCCGGCCTCCATGTGAAAGACAGGAATCTTGCGCCGTTTGGCCGGATAAACTGCCAGGCAACTGTTGGTATCTCCAAGCACCAGCAAGGCATCAGGGGCCTCCTTCACCAGAACTTCATCCATCCGGGTAATAATCTGCCCCACGGTTTCACAGGCGGTTTTGCCGGCAGCTTCCAGAAAATAATCAGGTTTCCGCAATTCCAGGTCATCAAAAAATACTTGATTCAGCTCATAGTCATAATTTTGGCCTGTATGAACTATCACCTGGGTCATATATTTATCCAGCGCCACCATCACACGGGACAACCGTATAATTTCTGGCCGGGTTCCCACTACCGTCATTACTTTTAGTTTGTTCATTGATAGCCTTTCTTTTTTCTACCACGAAGAACACGAAGAAAGGGAAGATTTTATAAAACCATCCGCTTGATCCCGTCCTTCAAATACTTGACGTTGAAGTTTATCAACAACCCGATCAATATACCGGCTAATTTCATATAGGTAAGCAGCTGCGCTTGATGGATTGGAAGAAACTTATCTACGCTTTTTAACTCAACAATAATGCTGTCATCTATCAACACATCAATCCGATAACCACAATCAAGCCTTATGTTTTTGTATTCCACAGGAAGTGGCTATTGCAGCCTGAACGGTATGCCAGCAGCTTTCAATTCATACGCCAGACATTGCTCGTAAGTAGATTCAAGCAAACCAGGACCTAAATTCCGATGCACTTCCAACGCACAACCAATGACTTCATTTGACAATTCATCAAATTCCATTCTTCACGTCCTTCGTGATCTTCGTGGTGAATTTCATCTGGCTAAACTTTTTCAAAACAAGTATCGGGTTTGCCCGGATCAAAAATTTCATTCGCCCAGAAGAGCACGATCAGATCGCTTTGTCCCACGTTCTCGATTGCATGGGTGTGTCCAGGCGGGATATCGACCACGCGGAACTCACGGCCGGAAACGGGGTATTCGATGACATCCCCGCCAAGAATATGACGAAAGCGGATCACCGCATCCCCTTCCAGGACGACAAACTTTTCCACTTTTGTATCATGATAATGATTGCCCCTCGTGATCCCCGGTCTGGTGCGCGATACGAAAATCTGGCCGATGTGGGGCGATTTTAGCAGCTCCGCCAGCTCCCCCCGGGAATCGATACGCTGGGTTAATGCATAGGCAAAGGAATCCGCGGGAAGACATGAAACGTAGGTCGAATAGAGGGCGCGTACAAAAAGATCGCTAATATCCGGCAGAACAAGGCTGGCTCGGCTGTTCCTAAAGCCCTTGATCATTTCGGCCAGGGTGCCCAGGGATATTCGATACGTTGGTTCCACCAGGCAATACTTACCATCTGGAACAGGCAAGAAGCCATCCATGATACCGACAAAGGCGCGTACTACGTCATCGATATAAACCAGCTCGATCTCTTTTGTCGGATCGGAGATGGCGATGGGCAGATCGCGGGCGATGTTGTGACAGAAGGTAGCCACCACGGAATTGTAATTGGGCCGGCACCATTTTCCAAAGACACCGTGCAAGCGAAAGACAAAGACAGACGCTCCCATTCCCTTGCCGAAGTCGAATACGACCTCTTCCGCATGGCGCTTGGAAACTCCGTAGGGATTGTCCAATGCGGCCTGGGTGGAAGAGGTCAGCACAAGGAGCGGCGTGCGTGCCAACCGTCGCAAGTCATCGCAGACCCGCCGAGTCAAATCAAAATTGCCTTCTGTGAACTCCTCGACCCGCTCCGGCCGGTTAACCCCGGCCAGGTGATAAACCACATCCGCCTTGGCCAGTCCTTCTTCCAAGAGACCAGGTGGAGAATCCAGATCGTATCCAATGACGTCAACGTCGGCCCTGCGCTTGAGGGTAACTGTTAGATTTTTCCCAATGAAACCCTTCGCGCCGGTTACCAGTACCGTGAGCATACTATCCCTGCCTTTGAAGTTTCATGTTTATGAAGTATAAAGTGAAGGTAGGAAGATATGAAATTATGAAGGTGTGCACCGCTAATCAGTAGCAAAATGAATCCGCCTTCTTTTCCATGACGTTCAGCATTCCGATTATTTGTTCATAAGCGGAATCGAGCCTCTCAAATACTTCCGCGCCGATATACCCGCATGATTGACAAAACTCCAGCCATGTTTGCGTCTCAGAGGCTTCAGACATCGCGTCTGTCAGCTTGTTGCAGAACACCGCTTTGTATCGCCGCTTTCGCCAACCCTCGGCAAGATTTGAGCAAACTGAGCGGGAAGATCGCCTGATCTGGTCTGTCAGAGAATACCTTTCTTCTGCAGGAAACGCCTTCGTGATCTCGAAAATCTCCATCGCGCATCTGAAAGCAAGACGGTAAACCTCAAGATCTCTGAAATGCTTCAATGCCCTGCTTTTTTCCTGCATGTTTTCTCTTACTTTCTTTTCGTTACTCGTCACTTGTCACTCTCTTGTTGCTGTTTTTCCCTTCCCTCTGATCTCCGACTTCTGACATCTGTCCTCCCACCTTCCTACGTTCCTAATCTCTTCCCTTCATACCTTTCCTACAACACCATCTTCCCAGTCTCTATAGCCGTCCGTACAAAATCCAATTTTAACAATAATTCAATCATTTCATCTTCATTCAATCGGCGCGTATTGTGGGAGTGGTAATCCTCATGACCAGCAACTTTCGCCTCGCCCTCGGTGAAATAGCAGGCATAATTGAGATCGCGGATATCCGCAGATATCCGGTAATAATCTCCCATATCTTCAGCCCTAGCCATCTCCTCTCGGGTTAGCAGTGTTTCATAAAGCTTTTCACCATGCCTGGTACCGATAATGCGAATTTCGTTGTCGGATTTAAACAGCTTCTTCAACGCTCTGGCCAGCGTTTCAATTGTTGTCGCCGGGGCTTTCTGGACAAAGACATCGCCAGGCTTTCCATACTTAAAAGCATATAACACGAGATTTACCGCATCATCGATCGACATCATGAAGCGGGTCATGTTCGGATCGGTAATGGTCAGTGGTTCGCCAGTCAGAATCTGGCTTATGAAAAGGGGAATGACAGACCCTCGGGACCCCATGACATTCCCATAACGGGTACCGCAAAAGATTGTGCCGAAATCCCCGTGTGCGCGCGCTTGGGCAATCATGAGTTTTTCCATCAGAGCCTTGGTCATCCCCATTGCATTGATGGGATACACGGCCTTGTCGGTACTGAGCACGATCATGTTCTTGACGTTGCAAGCAAGAGCCGCTTTCATAACATTATCTGCACCAATAGCGTTTGTTCGAATTGCCTCCATGGGGAAAAACTCGCAGGACGGCACCTGCTTGAGGGCCGCCGCATTGAAAACCATGTCCACGCCCTGCATGGCTGGCAGGAGGCTGTCATAATCCCGGACATTTCCCAGGTAGAACTTCACCTTTGGATTCCGCAGGGCATTGCGCATATCATCCTGCTTCTTTTCATCCCGCGAAAAGATGCGTATTTCCTTAATTTCTGTTTCCAAGAAACGGCGAAGAACAGCATTGCCAAATGTCCCGGTTCCACCAGTAATCAAAATCGTTTTATTCTTAAACATGAACAATTCCCCGTGTATCGAACTTATCCTTCTCCTTGGCCGCGTTAGCTATGAATGCAAATGTTCCCTGCGCGCATTTTTCCCAAGAATAGCCTTTCGCTTCGGTATAAGCGCTCCAGGCACAACGTTCACGCAGCACCTTGTCATCAATTAACTTCTTTAAAATCTCCGCGATCTCTTCAGGCTTTTCCGGGTCAAAGTACTTCCCCCCGGCGGTCCCCAGTATCTCGGGCATCGGTCCTCGGCTTGAACACGCGATGGGCAAGCCGCTTGCCATGGCCTCAAGCAGGATGTTGGGCATGTTCTCACAACTCGAAGCAAAAATAAAAAGGTCAGCATTATGATAAACTTCGGGTAAGGATTTGTAATCAACCGCCCCCACGTAATGAATGAATTCGTCTTGACGGTCATAGTGAGCAATAGCCTTATGCAAACGTTTTAAAGCAGGCGGATAAGCAGTCCCTGCCAATTTCAGCGTTACATTCAACCCGCTTTGTCTCAGACGGGCCACTGCCTCAGCCACATGCCATTGGTGTTTGTACATGTCGACAATCGAAACATATAAAATGCGAAACGGTTGCCGGACCGAATAACTGCTAATGCCCTTCTGCACTCGAGGTGGAAGTAAAAATCGTTTGTCTATGCCATGCGGGATGATCACATTGTTTTTCCCTTGAATATGCTTCACCTCCTGCATAACTACATCGCGAGCATACTGAGTTAGGAATATAATCCCGTCTGCGTTAAGGAAGGTTCTTGTCTGTGACTGCTGGAGCAATATCATTTTCAAAAACATCCATGATTTTCCATAACGAGCCCTTTCCCGCCGCTCAAAAGGAAGCATATTACGGGACATTGTCACGTAAGGTCTGAAACCATAACCCGCAGAACCACCAGGTGCAAACAGCACATCACAACCTTCCCGGCGCAATGTGCGATCCAGTACGAACCTTTGCCAATAGAGTCGATATGGCAAGGATTGATCCAACAAAGGTTCGTGAATCTTACGCAACCAGGGCCGCTCTTCAAGACGGCCCAAAATTGCCGTACCGCCCCATACAATAACCTGCTTTACCCCATAAGTCTGCGGATTGGCGGCTCGCAGAAGCTCTGCGAGATGAGTAACTCCACCGCCAGCACGGAGATTAGATGCATCAAGTCCTATTTTGATCAAGGCTTCCTGCCTCGCCCTACCAAGTGCCCTGCCTTCAACACCTCTATGTTCTCCAAGCGTGCTCGATGAAACCATTCATGAACTGTTGCTGCCGTTTGTGGGTTATCGAATTGTGGAGAAAGCCAATCGAAGGTGTCGAGGAGTGCCCATTCACCAAGTTGCTGTTCAGTCAACGGCAAAATCCCTTTGTAATTTGCCACAGGCACTAAGCGCTTCAACCAAGAGCCCGCCACGGGAATACGGCCGAGAAACATGCTGACAGGTAACAATTTCGGAGTCCAATACTGTAAATATTTGAATAGCTCCTCTTTTGGCATTTTCTTTGTCAGAGGACGTAGCCAGTATTTCGGCAAGATTCTGTTCTTCCATGACCGTTCATAGAAATCGACACAAAGTCGCCCCCCCTCCGTAACCATGGGTGGCAAGGCCGCAAAGGCCTTGGCGACATCCGGGGTGTGCTGCAATACACCAAGCGAGTACACAAATGGGAAGAAATATTTGACGAACGGCAGGGCATAAATGTCACCCTGTACCAAATGTAGATTTGGATGATGCTGCAAATTGGCAAAGCAGGCGTCAACAGCGCTCGAATAATCCAAGGCCACAACTTTCGCCCCGGCTTCCAGCAGTACTTCAGCAAAACGCCCGGCACCGCAGCCCGCATCGAGCACCCACTGATCTTTCAGTTCTTTTGGCAGCCAGCCCGTTGCTTTCCAAAACCGATCGGCTGAAATAGGATGACCGGAATAGCTGTCCAGTTGCGTCTTGCGGAATTTGTTCCATTGCATCCCGAAGTTATCGGCATAATTCGATTCCGGCACAAAACGGGGGATGAAATGCCGGATAGGATAACGATGCTGGCCATTTTCTGAAACAAGCCAACCAGAGTAAATCCGACCTTCTCTGTACTCCGGTTCTTCTAAATTAAATCGCTGGCCAGATTGCGGGCATCGAAGTATTTCAATGAGTTCTGTGTGCATTATCTCAACCTTACAATGATATTTTATATTCTCTCCGCCAAAGTTCAAACAGCAGTGATACTCCACCCGCAGAGCGGGTGGCCTCAGGTAGCCCCCCAGAGGGGGGCGTTTTCATCGGGAAAGCCCCGTTGGAGCTGTATATAATTTATTTCAAATCAAGTTCTCTTTGTT
>JAHJRK010000020.1 GCA_018830925.1 Pseudomonadota bacterium | reverse complement strand
TCAGTTATCAAAGAACGGGAAAAGAGTAAAAAACAAATACTTTACAGTCGTTTATTCGCAAGGTCTCTTTGGGACAACCCGGCTTGGTTTAACGGTATCAAAAAAAGCAGGAAATTCAGTCCGGCGCAATAAAATAAAGCGCCATATCCGTGAATACTTTCGAATGAACAAATGCAGCTTTAAAAGAAAATGGGATATTAACGTTATTGCTAAACCTGAAGCAGGAGTCCTTGCGTCTGAGCTTTTTATACCGTCTTTGCAGGATGTTTTTAAGAAGATAGAGGAAGGTATTGATAATTAGAAAAACATTTCTTTTATTTATCCGTTGTTATCAGTATATCTTGTCTCCGCTGACCGGGCCTGTTTGCCGTTTCTATCCATCCTGTTCAGAATATGCCTATGAAGCGATTTATCGGCATGGTCTTTTCAGGGGAATATCCCTTGCGGTTAAACGGATATTGAGATGCCATCCTTACAATCCGGGCGGGATCGATCCGGTCCCAAAAAGTTAGATAAAACAATTAATGCATCAATATCAAACAATCCTGCCGCATTTCCGGATAGAAACTAAATAGCTCTCGAATTATATTTGCGAGAGAATGAATGGAAATTAAATATAAGTACCGGACGATATCGGGGAGGTTTTAATGGATCAGGGACGTTTTATTATAGCGGTAGCGCTTTCATTTTTAGTTTTTTTAGCCTGGGATTATTTTAATAATGATAAAAAACCAGCAACAAAAGTAGAACTAGCCGCAGTGGAACAGCAGGCTGTTAAGACAGAAGCCCCTGAATCCGGCAAAGAGATCAAATTGCAGGAAAAACGTTCACATGCAGAACCTTCAGTAAAAACGAGTCAAACATCTAGAGATATTAAAATAAACACACCGTTTTATTCTCTGAATATTAATGAAAAGGGTGCAGCCATCACAAGTTTTGTCTTGTCTAAATACAAGGAAAACATCAACGACGATTCACCGAATAAAGAACTGATACCCAAAGAAGTAGAAGCGGGAACGATACTTGCTGGATTTGCCGGAAATAGCGTTCCTGGCATTGAAACCGCTCTTTTTATTACAGATGCTGATTCGGAAGTTATTGATTTGAAAGAAGGAAAGAAAGAGATCAGATTTTACTGGAAATCTCCGCAGGGCGTCATTATTGAAAAGAAATATAATTTATCTGCTGACACTTACTTGATTGGTTTAACGGTTAATATCATAAATCAATCCCAGGAATCCATAAAGGACAAGTTGTATGTTTCTCTCAACAGTTATTATACGGATAAGAGCGGTTCACAAAGTTTCGAAGGCCCTAGTGCTTTAATAAATAACAGCCTTGAACAGGTAAACCTTAAAGATATTGAAGAAAAGAATACTTATTCAGGAGTTCTTAAATGGATTGCCGTTCAGGATAGATATTTTATGGCCGCAATTATTCCCAAAATATCATTGGAAACAGATATGCGCCTCAAACTTAAGGATAAGAAATATCTTGAGTCTCAATATTTGAATCCTGAAAAAGAGATTCGCCCAGGCGCTCAGGAACAGGTCGAATTTAATATTTTCTTTGGTCCAAAGAGCATGAAGCTTTTAGGAAACCTGGGATATGATTTGAACAAGTCTATTAATTTTGGATGGTTTGATTTTCTTGCAAAACCAACTCTCTATTTTATGAATTTTATATATGGAATTATTCCCAACTACGGTGTGGCTATTATTATTCTTACAATAATAATTAAACTGTTATTCTGGCCTCTCGGGTCAAAAAGCTATAAATCAATGAATGAGATGAAAAAAATTCAACCTCTTCTTGCAGGAATAAAAGAGAAATACGGCAACGACAAGAAGCGCATGAACGAAGAGGTGATGGGGTTATACAAAACGTACAAGATCAATCCCCTGGGAGGATGCCTGCCCATGGTAGCACAAATCCCGGTTTTCTTTGCCCTGTACAGAATGCTTTATGAAACCATAGAATTACGGCATGCCCCGTTTATGTTCTGGATAAAAGATCTTTCAGCTCCAGACAGGCTTTTTCATTTTGCTTTTTCCATTCCTTTTATGGAGCCGCCATATGGCATACCTGTTCTTACAATAATTATGGGAGCAACAATGTTTATACAGCAGAAAATGACTCCCGCGGTCGGCGATCCGACTCAGGCAAAAATGATGATGATATTGCCGTTTGTATTTACGGTCATATTTGTCAATTTTTCTGCCGGTCTGGTTTTGTACTGGCTTTTTAACAATGTTATATCCATCCTTCAGCAATATAT
>JAHJRK010000019.1 GCA_018830925.1 Pseudomonadota bacterium | reverse complement strand
TCCGAAGGAGCCAGTTATATAACCGGCCAGGTTATTCATGTCAGTGGCGGAATGTATATGTGATGTGAAAGGAGAATAGAATTTATGTCTGTTGAAGAAAGGGTAAAAAAAATGATTGCAGAGAAACTGGGAGTCGATCTTGCAGAAGTTGTGCCCGAGGCCTCTTTTGTGAATGATCTTGGAGCAGATTCCCTTGATTTGGTTGAACTTATCATGACTATGGAAGAAGAATTCGAAATGGAGATTTCGGATGAGGCCGCTGAAAAACTTGTTACAGTAAAAGATGCGATCGATTTTATAAACTCCCGCTGATGCTTTATCGCCCCTGCCCGTTTTTAAAGGGCAGGGGCATTCCAAAACCTCTTCTTATCATGCCTTTGTTACAATAAACCGGATGCATTTAAAGCTTATTTTTTTTCTTGCGGTTATTATAAGATACATGTAATTTTACGTGTCATTTATAATTTAATAGTATAAAAATTCGTATTTTTGCCGCAGAAGAACGCAGAGATTAAGACTGAAGGTTGTTAGGCTGTCCGCAACACTGTTTGGCGGATTAGCTGACAGGCTATCTGTCTGCGGGTATCTGCGAAAATCTGCGGCACAACTTAAGGACAAAGGATCAGCCGATGAATACATCACCTGTTGTTATAGGAAGCGATCATGCCGCGTATCAGCTCAAAGAGAAGCTAAAGAAGTTTCTGATTGAAAGCGGTATCGCTGTTGAGGATGCAGGCGCTGAGGATGAAGGTTCGGTTGATTATCCGGATTATGGAATCAAGGTTGCATCTCTTGTTTCTACCGGCAAATTCGACCGCGGTATTCTGCTTTGCGGTACCGGAATCGGCATGTCGATGGTTGCTAACAGGTTTTCGAATGTCAGAGCGGCTCTTTGCAATGATCTTTTTTCGGCGATTATGAGCCGGCGCCATAACAATTCCAATGTGCTTGTTCTTGGGGGGCGTGTGATCGGAGATGTCCTTGCTATTGAAATATTAAAAGTCTGGCTTGAAACACCGTTTGAAGAGGGACGTCATCAGAAAAGGCTTGATAAATTTAACGAAATGGGCAGAAGCGCTTGAACGGCAGCGGAAAAGATGAAATTATAAAAATTATTAATTTAAAAGGAAGCAAAAGTTGAACCTGAAATGCGTAGAAGAAGCAGATCCTGAAATTGCAAAAGTTATTTCCTGTGAAATTGAAAGGCAGAAAAACACACTGGAATTAATAGCCTCTGAAAATATTTCCAGCCAGGCTGTAATGGCGGCCCAGGGAAGCGTTCTTACAAATAAGTATGCGGAAGGTTATCCGGACAAGCGTTATTACGGCGGATGTGAAAATGTTGATATTGCCGAAAAACTGGCCGTTGAAAGGGCCAAAAAGCTTTTCGGAGCTTCATACGCGAATGTGCAGCCCCATTCAGGATCCCAGGCAAACATGGCTGTATATTTTGCGTTGCTCCATCCCGGAGATACAATACTAGGGATGAATCTTTCGCACGGCGGCCATTTAACTCATGGCAGTCCCGCAAGTTTTTCAGGCAGATTCTTCAATTTTGTCCATTACGGAGTTAGTAAGGATACGGGGACAATTGACTATAAAGAGCTTGGCCGGATAGCCGAGAAGCACAGGCCCAAAATGATAGTAGCCGGCGCTAGCGCATATTCGAGAATACTTGATTTTGAAGCTTTTGCCGGAATTGCCGGATCGGTGGGAGCATATCTGATGGTTGATATGGCTCATATAGCGGGTCTTGTTGCTGCAGGAGTTCATCCGTCTCCCATACCTTTTTCAGATGTTGTGACATCGACCACCCATAAAACATTGAGGGGGCCGAGGGGGGGGCTGATACTCGCTAGAGCTCAGTTCGGAGAGAAACTCAACAAGGAAATTTTTCCGGGAATTCAGGGCGGACCGCTGATGCATGTGATTGCGGCAAAGGCTGTTTGTTTCAAGGAAGCACTTTCCGAATCGTTCAGGGCATACCAGGTCAGCACGGTAAAAAACGCAAAAGCGATGGCGGAAAATCTGATGAAAGCAGGCGTCAATCTTGTGTCCGGTGGTACGGATAACCATATGATGCTTGCCGACCTGAGAAATTTGAATATTACGGGAAAAGATGCTGAAAATGTGCTCGGGCTGGCGGGAATAACCGTGAATAAGAACTCCATACCGTTTGAAACATTAAAACCTTTTATTACAAGCGGGATTCGTATAGGAACCCCTTCCCTGACCACCAGAGGGATGAAAGAGCCGGAGATGGAGATAATTGCAGGTCTCATTGTTGATGTCCTCAAGAACCACAGGGATGATTCGGTTATTAAGCGCGCAAAAGATAAAGCCCGCGAGCTTTGCGATGCTTTTCCGATTTACAACAATTATTGTTAACGGCTTATTACGGGTATTACACCAAGGGAATTTGTGAAACAGATGCCGGATAAAAGCAGCCGCCCTTCATGGGACAGATATTTTATGGATATCACGGCTCTTGTAGCCAGAAGATCTACATGCCTCAGGCGCTCCGTGGGCGCTTCGATAGTTAAGGACAAGAGAATCCTTTCAACAGGTTATAACGGTGCTCCTTCCGGTTTGAAGCATTGTCTTGAAATCGGCTGCCTTCGTGAAAAAATGAATGTTGCGTCCGGCGAGAGGCATGAGCTCTGCAGGGGAATTCATGCCGAGCAGAATGCTATAATTCAGGCTGCTTTTCACGGGGTTTCCATACGCGGCGCGGCTCTTTATTGCACAAATCTCCCCTGTTCAATATGCGCCAAGATGATAATAAATGCCGGTATAAAAAAAATATATTATCTGGATGGATATGCAGACACCATCTCTTCCGGAATGCTTAAGGAAGCGGGAATAGAAGTAATTAAAATTGAGAATAACTGACCCCGATAAACGGGACTTTTTTCAGTACCCCCTTGAGGGGTATAAGTAAGTTTACAAGATTATTTCCTGCCACTCTTTTCAGTACCCCCTTGAGGGGTAGAAAAACGCAGGAAATAATCTTTTACTTACTAACATGGAGGCCTTTTATGAAATGCCCTTTTTGCGCGGAACTTGACAACAAAGTCATTGATTCAAGATTGAGCAAGGATGGGAACGTGATTCGCAGGCGCAGGGAATGCATAGGATGCAGCAGGCGGTTCACAACATATGAGCAGATCGAAGAGATCCCTGTTGTGATTATCAAGAAAGACGGGCGCAGAGAGGTTTTTTCAAGAGACAAGGTGCGCTCGGGTATCCAGAAAGCATGCGAAAAAAGAGACATAAGCATGAATGTGATTGAAGATTTTCTTGATGAGCTTGAGCGCGATCTCAGGGAAACAGGAGAAAAAGAAATACCTGCCCACGTAGTCGGCGAAAAGATCATGACCAAACTTCATGAAATTGATGATATAGCGTATGTCCGGTTCGCTTCGGTTTACAGGGAATTCAAGGATGTTAATGATTTTGTTTTGGAGTTGAAGAAACTGTTATCAAAGTGAAACAACCGGCAAAAGCCGGTAGTTTCAGGAGTCGAGGGTTTGTGGATTCAAGGGTCCAAGTGAAAAGCTTTTCTTCCATCACTCGACCACTCGAACCCTTGAATCCTTTTCCGGCAAAACTCGAACTGAAGTATTCGCATAAAGGCGGGTAGTTTCTCCCAGGCCCGAACGGAACAAGAACAGAGATTGTTTAATAATTATGGATGACACATTCTTCATGAAGATGGCTCTTGATCTTGCCGAGAAAGGCCGCGGGTTTACTTCCCCTAACCCCATGGTCGGCGCGGTTGTTGTTAAAGACGGCAAGGTTGCGGGAAAAGGATATCATGAAGCGGCAGGAAAACCTCATGCGGAGGTGAATACCATTGATGACGCAAAAACCTGCGCAGGTGGAGCCACTCTTTACGTTACGCTTGAACCGTGCAACCATTTCGGGAAAACGCCTCCCTGCACTGAAAAAATTATTGAATCAGGCATAAAAAGGGTTGTTGTGGCCGTCAGAGATCCCAATCCTGATGTAAAGGGAGGCGGGGCAGAGTTATTAAGAAGTAAGGGCGTGGAAGTACTCTTTGGAATTTGTGAAAGTGAGGCAAGAAGACAGAACGAAGTTTTTTTTAAATATATTAAAACAAAGCGACCGTTTGTAACCGTTAAATGCGCTTCGACACTGGACGGGAAAATCGCATCCAAAACCGGAGATTCCAAATGGGTTACAGGCGAGGAAGCTAGACAATTCGTTCACCAGCTGAGGCATTTTACTGATGCCATTATGGTTGGGATTGACACTGTAAAAAGGGATGATCCGAAACTTACAACCCGGCTTGATGGTATAAATGGCCGGAATCCGATAAGAATAATTCTCGATTCAAGGCTTTCGATTTCTGAAGATGCGATTGTATTGCAGCAGAATTCCGGTTCTGATACAATGATCATAGTAAGTGATTTGGTGCTTGATGCCTCACTGCTGCGGAAAAAAGCAAAACTTGAAGAAAAAGGCATAAAGATTATTGTGTCTCCGGACAAAGGCAACCTGATAGACCTTGATTTTCTTATTGGAAGACTCGGCTCGATCGGGATTACAAGCATTTTAATCGAGGGTGGAAGCCGCGTGATAGCATCCGCCTTTTCTGCCGGAATAGTGGATAAAATTTTATTTTTCTTTGCTCCCAGAATTCTTGGGGGTGATGGAATAACTATTTGCAGCGGTCCCGGGCCGGCTCTTATGAGTGATTCCATTCCGGTGAAAGATGTAAGCATTCAAAGGTTCGGGAATGATATTTTAATAGAGGGATATATTTAAATAAATATGTTCACAGGGATAATCGAAAGTCTCGGCGACATAAAAATGATCCGTTCCTCAGGGCGCGAGGGAAAACGTTTTGCCATAGAGGCCGATATTAACCTCGATGGAACAGGTATCGGTGAGAGCATCGCGGTAAATGGAGCCTGTCTGACGGTTGTTGCGATAGCGGGAAAGCGTTTTGAAGTCGACATATCACCCGAAACACTTGAAAAAACAACTCTCGGGAATGCAAGAACGGGAGAACGGGTAAACATAGAGCGGGCCATGCGTCTTTCGGACCGCCTGGACGGGCATCTTGTTTCAGGGCATATTGACGGAGTTGGCACCATAACCAGAAAAAAAATTACCGGTAATGCGGTGATAATGACTTTCGGCATACCTGGTTCAATCTCGCGTTATGTTATTAAAAAAGGTTCTGTTGCGGTTGACGGCGTGAGCCTTACAGTGAACAACTGTGATGAGGGATGGTTTGAAGTGAGCATAA
Source organism: Pseudomonadota bacterium (assembly GCA_018830925.1). Taxonomy (GTDB): domain Bacteria; phylum Desulfobacterota; class Desulfobacteria; order Desulfobacterales; family RPRI01; genus RPRI01. Next base: position 2,725 of record JAHJRK010000019.1, on the reverse strand, counting down.
TACCTCATACTGCCAAACTCACTACAATGGGTATAAAAGGAGAAGGTGGTTTTGTTAATATTGAAACCGATATGATAGGCAGGTATGTTGAACGCTTTGTAGGGCTGCAATCGGGCGATATTAAGAAAAAAGATGTAAAGTCATCCATAGATATGGCTTTTTTGGCTAAAGCCGGATATTTGTAAAAGGAAAGAATTCGAGAATTCATGAGGGGAAAGCGGCCGTAAAGGGGAATGACTTTTTACGAAGCCGTCAAAGAAGGGTCACTTTTATGAGTGATATCGATATTAATTTGAGGAGATAAATATTTAAAGATGCCGATAATTTCAATTGATGAGGCGATCAGGGATATAAAGGAAGGGCGCATGGTTATTTTGTCTGATGACGAAGACCGTGAAAATGAGGGCGACCTCACCATGGCAGCCGAAAAAGTAAACCCCGAGGCTATAAATTTCATGGCAAAATACGGGAGAGGGCTTATATGCCTTTCCATGACAGGCGAGAAACTCGATTCGCTTGATCTTCCGCCGATGGTGGATAACAACACATCCATGTATCAGACAGGTTTTACTGTTTCCATAGAGGCAAGATGCGGTGTTACAACCGGAATTTCAGCTGCAGACCGAGCCATCACCATACTTACTGCCATAGCAGACGGAGCAAAGCCCAAGGACCTTGTCAGGCCAGGTCATATTTTCCCTTTAAGAGCGAGAGACGGCGGTGTGATGGTGCGTTCGGGACAGACGGAGGGATCCGTCGATCTGGCGCGCCTTGCCGGTTTAAAGCCTGCCGGAGTTATTTGCGAAATAATGGATGAAGATGGTTCGATGGCCAGAATGCCCGCGCTTGAAAAATTCAGCGAAAAGTATGGAATAGGCATTTGCACCATAGCGGACCTCATCGAATACAGGATGAGAACTGAAAGCTTTGTCAGAAGGGCGGCGGAAACAAGTATTCCGACTACGTATGCCGGAGAGTTCAAGGCGATAGTATATGAAAATGATGTTGATGACTTTCTCCATATTGCAATGGTGAAAGGAGAGATAGATTCCGAAAAACCTGTTCTTGTCAGGGTTCATTCCGAATGCCTTACCGGCGATATATTCGGATCCCTCAGGTGCGACTGCGGCGATCAGCTTCATGAGTCGATGAGAATGATTCAAAAAGAGGGTTCGGGGGTTCTTCTTTATATCCGCCAGGAGGGGCGCGGCATCGGGCTTGTCAACAAGATTAAAGCCTATGCCTTGCAGGACCAGGGATTTGATACTGTTGAGGCGAATGAAAAACTGGGTTTTAAGCCGGATTTAAGAAATTACGGCATAGGCGCCCAGATTCTGGTTGATCTTGGCGTAAGAAAGATGAGGCTTATAACAAACAATCCCAAAAAAATGGTAGGGCTCGATGGATATGGGTTAAGCGTTGTTGAACAGGTCGGGATTGAAGTTGAGGCCAATAAATATAACAAGGGTTATCTTGAGTGTAAGAAGCTTAAAATGGGGCACCTTATAAATGTTGATGTAGCACCATAATAGGCTGCAGGTGGACAGGCTGTAAGAGAATAGTAAACAAGTCGGTTCATGAACCGGTTCTTACCGAAAAACCCTGGTAGCCTTCAGCCTGCAGTCCAAACAACCTCAAATAGTTACTATGGAGGAAGATATGCCTAAAATTATCGAAGCTATGCTTCTTGCCGAAGGCAAGAAATTTGCAATTGTAGCAAGCCGGTTTAATGATTTTATTACAGACAGGCTTGTTGGGGGAGCTGTCGATGCGTTGCTGCGGTCCGGGGCAAAGGAATCAGATATTGAAATAGTCAAGGTGCCTGGTTGTTTCGAGATTCCTCTTGTTGCAAAGAAAATGGCGGCAAGAAAAAAATATAACGCGATTATATGCCTTGGTGCTGTTATCCGCGGGGCAACGCCGCACTTTGATTATGTGAGCGCCGAAGTTTCCAAGGGAATTGCGATGGTAGGACTGGAGGCATCGGTCCCCGTTATTTTTGGAATAATAACGGCAGATACAATAGAGCAGGCAATCGAACGCGCTGGTACCAAGGCCGGAAACAAGGGATGGAGCGCTGCGATTTCCGCCGTTGAAATGGCAAACCTGATTGAAATAGTCGATCAAGCGTAGCAATGGGAAGCCGTCGCAGGTCAAGGGAGCTTGCCATGCAGGCTCTTTTTTATATGGATAAGTGCCGGGATAATTCGGAAGGGATATTAAAGCTCTTCTGTGATAATTTTAACCCTGCCGAAGATATTCTTCCTTTCTTTGAGAGGCTTGTAAGAGGTGTTACCTGCTCCGAGCAGGAGATTGATTTAATAATAGAGCAGTTTTCCAGCAACTGGAAAATAAGCCGCATGTCATGTGTCGACAGGAACATCATGAGAATAGCCGTGTATGAACTTCTCTGGTGCGATGATATTCCCGCGAAAGTTTCGATAAACGAGGCAATCGATATTGGAAAAAAATATGGAACTGAAGAGTCGGGGCCGTTTATAAACGGCATCCTTGACAGTGTCCGCGATGCAATAGAAAAAGAAACAATTAAAGTAAAAGATAGACTATAGGCTATTAGGCTGTAGGAGAGTCGTTCTTACCGAAAAGACCTAACGGCCAATAGCCTTGAGCCTATCCAGGAGGTTGATTTGATAATAAAAGATTTGACTGTCGGGCCGATAATGGCAAATTGTTTTATTTTAGGATGTGATACTACGAAAGAAGC
>JAHJRK010000018.1 GCA_018830925.1 Pseudomonadota bacterium | reverse complement strand
GGCAGCGATTGACGAAAGATCCCGGAAAATATCCTGGAACCTGAGATTAGCCCAGGGCGTCATGTGGGATGACAATATAAATTCAGGCCCTGAACTTGATACATACCAGGTTCTGGGAGGAACCCTGACTCCCACTAAGATGACTGCCGAGCTGAAAGATGAAGCGTCGATATCAAGTGTTGCAGGGAATCTTCTTTTTGACCTGGGAGATTCAAAAGGGCTTATGTGGAATACAGCCCTCTCACTTTATAACAAGGCACATTTTGATTATAGCCAGTTTAATTTCTTATCAGTTGATGTCAGCACCGGACCCTGGTGGGTTGGACGCAGGGATATTTTCAAATTTCCTGTGGGTTATACCGAAAGGGAATACGGAAGCGACCGCCTTTCATATACTTTGCACGCCGACCCGGAGTATGAGCATCATTTCTGCCAGTATTTCAGTTTAAAAGGGCTCTATTCTCACAGCACTGAAAATTTTTATTTTACCAGCAGATCCGGGCTGGATAACGACAGGAACCGTTTTGAACTTACCCCGACTTTCTATCTTGATAACCGCAGACATATATTTTCCATTTCAGCGGGCTATGACAGTATGGACGCCGATGATGACAGAAACACCTATGACGGACCATACTTCAGCTTGTCATATTTTACACGGTTTCCGACCAAAACGGAACTCTTTCTGCAATATCAGTGGGCCAAGAAAGACTTTGAGGACAAACCGCTTCTTTATAACCTCTATCGCGAAGATAAGCGTAATGGCATGACCGCAGTGGTGAGTCAGGGATTCTTAAAGTATTTTTATACCTCGTTTGCCTTTTCTTACACTGATAATGATTCAAATGCCGAAATTTTTGATTATAAACGCACAACATATACTTTAAGTCTGGGCTGCCGTTTTTAACCCCGTTTTTATCTGTTTTTTATTGTGGAGGAACACATGAAAAAATATTTCTTTATCTCACTGATTGCGGTTTTGTTGTTGCCCGGATGGGTTGTTCTGTCCGTGGCTGATACCGGAAGTCCGCGTGGAAAATCGGCAGCCGCGAGTCTTCTTCCCGATGAACTTAAATCAATGAAAGTTGATGATTATTTCGTGGAATCGAAAACAACCCCTGTCGGATCAATTCAGAATGCAACGGGACATGTGGTCGTGGTTCATAAGGATACGAACAGGGCTTATTTTGCGACGACTGGAGACGCCGTTTATCAGCAGGATGTTTTTTACACTCTGAAGGATTCGAGATGCCGCATCAAGTTTTCTACAGAAGATATCATAACGATGGGTGAGAACAGCAAGGTAGTTGCTGATGAAATAGTTGACGATCAGGCTTCGAAAAAGAAAAGTTCTGTTATCAGCATGCTGAAGGGCAAGGCCATGTTTTATGTGGTGCGTCTCTTTAAGTACAAAACCGTTTCTGCATCTGTCAAGACTCCGACTGCCGTTATGGGCGTGAGAGGAACCAAGTTTGGTGTCGAAGTGCGAAAGGCAGGGGAGAAGGTTGCAGATCTATCTGATGACAGTTTTATTTATCTTGCCCAGAATGAACCGGGTAATTTTGAAACGGTGGTTTATGGTTTTGACGGGGAAGTTGAGGTTAATTCAACTGGAGACGGAAGCACGAATACTGTTGGGGCGGGTGAGACTCTTGTTGTTGACAATCTTGGCGCAGGAGATGTTGAACCGACAGATCCTAATGCAGCCAATCAGTTTGTCGGAGATACTGAAGGCGGCATTGGTGGGACAGGCGGGACGGAGGGTTCTGATGCAGGAACAGGAGAAGGTGGTGAAACAGGAGAAACAGGAGATACCGCAGATACCGCCTCTGAAAATATAGCTCAGACCCTGACGACACAGACTATCGAAACGCAAATAGTATCAGGCACCAGAGTTGGCTATTTTTCGGCTCTCCTAACAAGATTTGACGGCACTAATACTTACCTGGCCGATATTTATACCAATTCCTCCCGAAGCGATTTCAACAGTGGCTCAGTGAGCGGAAATTCTATTGTAAACTCTGCTGGATTCATTACCGCCGTTGGGACCGGTTCTGATGAGTCAACACCCTATCTGACACAGATCAAAACTGTAGCAGGCGCTGTTGGAGGCGCGACGTTTGACAGCGGAGATCTGGGCACTACATTTGCAATGGATAATCCAACGGACACACCAGGTTGGCCCACCGACGACAGACTGGGCCAGAACAGTTATATGGAATGGGGATTCTGGGCAATGTCGAGATGGGTGCCATCAATTCCTTCCCCATCATATGCCGTTACCGACCGGGCATATTATATCGATGGTCTGGTAACATCCGATGCTGCGGTTGCAGGTATGGCAGGCGCTTACACCTATGCAGGTCCTGCCTGGGGCACCTACTTTAACGGGTTTCGTGGAACAGACATGGTCGGAACCTTTACCAGTGAAATAAATATGACGGCTAATAGAGTAACGGATTTCGATATGTCTGTATCAGGAGGAAGCTATTCCGCATCCATCAACAACGCTTCCGGCGATTTTATCGGGTCAAGCGGTGAGTTTAAAATTATGGGAGGGAATTGGTCTTTAAACAATCCGACATCTATGCCTATTATGGTGAATGGGGCAATTCAGTCAGGCGCCAGCGCGTCGTGCACCGGGTCTCTCTTTGGACCGAATGCCGAACATATGGGGGGAGCCTGGGCCATGGATAAAGGGTCAGCCAACAATGCTGCGGTGGGCATTTTCATAGGGGACAAGGCGGCACACCGACTCCTCCGCCACCACCGCCTTCCATTCTTAATCCGCCAAATAATCTTACTGTAAATTAGCAGTGCAATAAGACTTTCCGGGGCCTATTTCATCTTAATCGTGTAGGCCCCGCCCCAGTCTTTGTCGGGCGGGTTAATTTTGTATTCATTGCAGCGGGCCAGCATGGTTTTGCTTGGCCCGTCATTTATTGAGAGGTCGAGGGCTGATATGAATTGCTTTATGGCAAGATCCCAGTCGCTCTTCCTGTACGCCTCAAGACCTTTTTCATAAATCTCAAAAGTCATTTTCATCTTGTCATTTACATCTTCAGGATATCCGATAAGCTCGTAAATGGTAATAGGCTTCTTTCTGCCGACCACACTTACCATGTCTATCTCGCGTGTCACAATTCCGTTTCCTGCCGCAGCAAATGTAGTG
>JAHJRK010000191.1 GCA_018830925.1 Pseudomonadota bacterium | reverse complement strand
GATGCAGAATATTGGAAGAGCTGCGGCAAAAATTCTTTCAGCAGCAGGAATTGATTTCGGGATACTCGGATCGCTTGAAAAGGATAGCGGCAACGAAGTCAGGCGGTTTGGTGAAGAGATGCTTTTCCAGGATTTAAAAAGCAATAACACTGAAGAGATAATAAATTCGGGTGTAAAAAATATAGTGATTACCGACCCCCATGCGTTCAATGCCTTGAAGAATGACTATAAGGGTCTTCCGCCTGTGGAACACATAAGCCAGACGATAGTAAAAAGCATAAAGGCCGGGAAAATAAAGCTCAAAAGCGTCGAAGATGCAAACAAGGTATATACCTACCATGACCCGTGCTACCTTGGAAGGCACAACGATATTTATGATGACCCCAGGTCTGCCATAGATGCTATTCCAGGAATCAATAGAGTAGAGATGGAAAAATTCATGGACCGTTCATTCTGCTGCGGCGGCGGCGGTTTGATGCTTTTCTATGAACCTGAAGAGGAGCAGAGAATGGGCGTCTTAAGGGTTGAAATGGCAAATAAGGTTGGCGCCAATGTCATTGTAACGGCATGCCCGTTCTGCCTTGTCAACATAGAAGATGCCATCAAGGTAAGCGGTCTGGAGGGTAAGATGGAAGCAATTGATCTCGCAGAACTTATTGAAAAACATATTGTTGCGGAAGAATAAACAGGTAATTACGGCGTTTTATCCGGCTTGAAAATCGATTGGAATAAACTGACATTTGGAGGATGAAAATGGAAATTTTGGTTTGTGTCAAAAGGGTGCCCGATACGGCTGAAAATGAAATCAGCGTAAACAGTTCCGGTTCCGATATTGAAAGAGGCGACCTTGTCTATTCGGTCAATGAATGGGACAATTATGCCGTGGAAGAGGCTATCCAGATCAGAGACAAAGCAGGCGGAAGCGTCACCGTTGTTTCGGTCGGCGATGCGGATTCGGAAGAGGTACTGAGAAGGGAAATGGCGATGGGTGCCGATAAAGGCGTACTCCTTTCCGACAGCGCTTTCGAAGGCTCGGATGGAAAAGGGCTCGCCTCAATATTGAAAGCGGAAATCGAAAAGGGCAAATATGATCTCATCCTGACAGGAACGCAGGCCGATGACGGAGCAGGACAGATTGGAGGCATGCTTGCTGCAATGCTTAATCTGCCCTACGCATCTCTTGTAAACCGCATAGAAGTGCTTGACGGTAAGAAGATTAAATTAGGCCGTGAAATCGCGGGTGGTAATCAGGAGATAAGCGAGATGGACCTTCCATGCGTTCTTTCAATTCAGACAGGTATCAATGAACCCCGATATGTTGGTATCAGGGGGATCAGAAAAGTGGCTTCCGTCGAAATTCCCGTCCACGGCGCGTCCGATCTGGGAGTAAATCCCGGTTCGGTCGGAAAGGCGGCAGCCGGAGTTTCGCGTGTAGATTACTATGTGCCTGCTCTTGGAAAAGGCGCTGAACTCCTTGAGGGAAGCATTGAAGAAAAAGTTGAAAAACTGATTGAACTTTTGAAATCCAAAGGAGGTATTAAATAATGGCCCTTCAGATTTATGTATATATATTACACAAGGATGGGGTTGTTGATGATACGGCCCTTGAAATGGTTGCTGCAGCCGGGAAACTCGATCCTGCCGCATCTTTAACTGCAGTAGTTTTCGGAAGCAAGACGGACGCGGTATGCAACAGCCTGACAGCCTCTTTTAAGGAAGTCTGGAAGATTGACAACGATGCCTTTTCATATCCTAATTCCGAAGTGATCCGTGGCATTCTTGCACGTATTATTCCAAAGGGGAGCATGGTTCTTGTTGCTCATGACCATTTTGGAATGGATCTTGCCCCTGGCCTGTCTATTAAATTAGACGGAACTTATCTTCCCGATACGGTTGGTTTTGATGGAATCGAAGGCGGGAAATTAAAAGCCGTCCGCCAGGAATACGGTGGCCAGGTAAGCACTCATGTACTGTGCGATATTTCAGGCGGAGCAGTTATTACAATCCGTGCCGGTGCATTCCGTGCGGCTGAAGCTTCCGATGCGGGCGGTGCGGTTGTTGATAAGACAGCTGATGCCCTTGCCGGCGGTTTGCCGGGCGGAGCAAGGCGTTTTATTGAAATTGTTGAAGCTGAAGTCGGCGATGTCGACATTACGAAGTCTGAAATACTTGTTTCTGTAGGGCGCGGAATAGGCGAACAGGAAAACATAGAGATTATAAAGGAGCTTGCAAAGGCGGTGGGAGGCGATGTTTCATGTTCGAGGCCGATTGTTGATGCCAAGTGGCTTGAGAAATCGCGCCAGGTAGGCACTTCAGGACTGACAGTCAAACCGAAAGTCTACATGGCCCTTGGTATCAGCGGTTCGTTCCAGCATCTTGGAGGAATCAAGGGATCACCTTTCATTGTTGCGGTAAATAAGAATCCGAAAGCTCCCATTTTTCAGGTTGCAGAGATCGGGGTTATTGAAGATCTGCTCGAGTTCGTCCCGATGCTAACTGAAAAAATCAATGAGATGAAATAGAACAACCTGAAATATTCCCCACTTATTCAGCCGGTTGCTTATTGAGATAACCGGCTGTTTTATTTCTTTTCTTGCCAGGAAATCCAGTACGGTTTATAAGCTCTGATGTGTTCATAAAAAGAGCGGTTTTTATCGCTATTAATCCTTTTGGGGGATATATGAGAATAGTGACAAGGCCTGATTTTGACGGTCTGGTTTGTGCGGTTCTTCTTTTTGAAGCCGAGAACATTACTGAACCAGTTAAATGGGTCGAACCTCATGAAATTCAAAAAAAACTTGTTGAAATCAAAGACGGGGACATAATGGCCAATCTACCATACGATGAGCGTTGCTCAATGTGGTTTGACCATCACTATTCAAACATGATTGACGAGACTTTCAAGGGTTCTTTCAGAATTGCGCCTTCTGCTGCCGGAGTTGTTTTTGACTATTATAGCGGCAAATTCAAAAGGGATTACACGGAGCTTGTAAGGGAAACGGATAAAATTGATTCAGCCGAGTTATCAATGGATGAGGTTTCCTGTCCGGAAAAATATCCCTACATTCTTCTTTCAATGACTGTTTCAAACCGGAGCATGGCGGATGAGCAATACTTAAACAGGCTGATTCTGCTGCTGAAGGAGCATGACATGACCGACGTTATGCAAGACCCTGAGGTGAGGGAAAGGTGTGCAGCAGTAGTTGAGGAGAACAAGATATATAAATCGGTGTTAAAAGAGAATACCATATTAAAAGGTCAGGTATCCATAACCGATTTACGGTCATTCGACAAGGCTCCCGAAGGAAACCGTTTCCTTGTTTACTCTCTTTATCCGGAAGCGGTTGTGAGCGTGAGAATAAAATATGATGACGTGAGTAAAGAAAAAACGGCTATAAGCGTAGGACACAGCATATTCAACAGGAAATGCAATGTAAATGTGGGAAGCATGCTTGTAAAATTTGACGGAGGAGGGCACAGGGGCGCAGGCGCGTGCAGATTTCCTTCAAACAAAGCTGATGAATATATCCCTGAAATCATTTCAATTCTTCTTGAAAACAGGTCAGAATAATAATAGCGGTTGACTTTTTTTGACCTTTTCGTTAACCATGGCATAATGTGTGGCTAACGAAAAGCATTTCAATGAACCATGAACGGAAACCAAGATGAAAGGCCGGATTCTAAATATTTTAAGAGCCGAAAACGGGATTGTTTCGGGTGAGGCGATAAGTTCTCTCCTTGGCATTTCAAGAGTCTCAATATGGAAGCATATCCATAAGCTTTCGGAATCAGGATATGATATCAGGTCAACCCCGACAGGATAT
>JAHJRK010000190.1 GCA_018830925.1 Pseudomonadota bacterium | reverse complement strand
TTTAGGCTCCGTCAGAATCCTGACAAACTCTTTCTGCCCAAGCGCTTCAAGTTCAACACGGATAGGAAACCGCCCCTGAAGTTCAGGTATCAGATCCGAAGGCTTAACCGAATGGAATGCTCCCGAGGCGATAAAAAGAACGTGATCTGTCTTTACCGGACCGTATTTTGTCGCAACGACACTCCCTTCAACAATCGGGAGGAGATCGCGCTGCACTCCCTCCCTCGATACATCAGGGCCTGAGCCTCCGTTCTTTCCGACTATCTTGTCGATTTCATCTATAAAAATAATTCCGGATTGCTCGACTTTTGAAATCGCATTTTTCACAACCCTGTCCATGTCGACAAGGCGCTGGGATTCTTCCTGGGCAAGTATCTCCATTGCCTCGGAAACTATTACCTTGCGCTTCCTAGTGGATTTAGGCATCAGTCCGCCCAGCATCTCCTTGAAGTTCATTCCCATCTCTTCCATGCCGAGGGTGGAAAATATTTCTATGACAGGAGCTTGCCTTTCCGATACATCAAGGTCGACAATCCGGTTGTCAAGCTTTCCTTCACGGAGCATGGCGCGAAGCTTGTTCCTCGTCGAAGACGACTCGTCGTTTTCGGAAGTAACGAGCTCAGGTCCGGTTTCAGCCGTTTCATCCCTTTTATCTGCCTGCTGCCGTCCGGGTTTGGGAAGAAGGATATCGAGCATCCTTTCTTCCGCAAGGCTCAGGGCCTTTTCCCTTACAGATTCCTGCTCTTTCGATCTGACCATACTCACGGTCAGTTCGACAAGGTCTCTTACCATGGATTCCACATCGCGCCCGACATATCCGACTTCGGTAAACTTAGACGCTTCCACCTTGTTGAAAGGCGAATCCGTAAGCTTTGAAAGTCTTCGTGCAATCTCAGTTTTTCCGACTCCGGTCGGGCCAATGAGTATGATATTCTTCGGAGCAATCTCATCGCGGAGATCTTCAGGCACCTGCTGCCTGCGCCAGCGGTTCCTCAAGGCTATGGCAACCGATCGCTTGGCTTTATGCTGGCCTATTATATATTTATCAAGTTCCTTAACTATTTCGGATGGTTTTAAACTGTTCATATTTTCAAAGTTCTTCTATGGTTATTTTATCATTAGTATACACGCACAGGGAGGAAGCTATTTTCATCGACTCTTCAACTATCTCCCTTGCGCCGAGATCGGAGTACTTCATGAGAGCCGAGGCCGCCGCCTGTGCCCCTACCCCCCCGGATCCTATCCCGATAACACCCTCATCGGGCTCAATAACATCCCCGTTTCCGGAAACTAGAAACATTCTCGTACTGTCAACGGCTATCATCAGGGCTTCAAGACGCCTTAAATACTTGTCGGTCCGCCAGTCCTTTGCAAGCTCAACAGCGCTTCTTGTAAGATTTCCGTTATAGCGCTCAAGCTTCCCTTCAAGACGCTCCGAAAGATTCATGGCATCCGCGGTAGCTCCCGCAAATCCGACTATGATGGTGTCGTTGTATATCCTTCTTACCTTTTTAGCAGTATGCTTCACCACGATATTGTTCAAAGTTACCTGTCCGTCACCGGCAACCGCCACCTTCCCTTTATGCCTTACAGCAAGAATTGTCGTTCCGTGGAAGTTCATGGTTTGATTTCCTTCATATTCTTTCCCGGTATTATTTTCTGGGATGAGCCTTGTCATATGTTTCCATCAGCCTGTCTATGCTTACATGGGTGTACTTCTGAGTAGTAGAAAGGCTTTTATGGCCCAGAAGCTCCTGAACAACCCGCAGGTCGGCACCTGCATCCAGCATATGAGTCGCAAACGAGTGCCGGAGGGCGTGCGGCGAAACAGGAACCGAAATAGAAAACTCTCTTACAAAATTTTCAAGTATCCGGGCAACGGATCTTGTAGTAAGGCGCCCCCTGTTCTTATTTAAAAAAAGCGGGCCGGTTTCATTCATTCTTCCGGTCTCTCCCCTTAACTTCTCCATGTAGGCCTTTATGGCATCCATCGCCTTTCTGCCGATCGGGACAATCCGTTCTTTGCTGCCCTTTCCGAAAACCTTTATCACGCTTTGGCTAAAATCGATACTAGAAGCATCCAGGCCGGAAAGCTCGGATACTCGTATTCCAGTGGAATACATTGTCTCAAAAATGGCCCGGTTTCTTAAGCCCGGCAGAGTATCCACCCTTATCGAATCAAGCAGCCTGAACATCTCATCAACGGTCAGATACGCCGGTATGTTTTTATCCTGTTTAGGAGTCAATATCAAATCAGCCGGGCTGTTCTGTATAATTCCTTGCCTTACAAGATACCTGAAGAATGAACGGAGTGCCGACAGCTTTCGCGCAATCGATTTCTTTTTGTTCCGCTTGTGCAGAAATCCGAGATATCCCCTTATCATCAGATGATCCGCATCTTCAATCATGAACGGTATTTTATCTTTATCCTCTTCTTCCCCGTCCGATACCGCACCTTCTGCTGCAAACGAAGCAAATTCGGTAAGATCACTCCTGTAAGCGCGGCAGGTATTCACCGAATACCCTTTTTCGGAAGCAAGGGTTTCGATAAAAGAGCCTACCATTTCGTAAATAGGGTGTTTTTCCATCATTTACCTTGTAAAATCAATCAATCCTTCAAGCTCTTTCCAGTTACCGACCTCGACAAAAGGGTGCTCCATTCTGTTCCATGGCTGCCTGAAAAGGACGGGCGTCACACCTTTCTCCTTTAATGCAAAACATGTTTCCAGCCTGTCTTCCACAAAATATGAGATATTTTTTCCGAGCAGCACATCCACCTTTGCTTCAAAAGAGCCGGTAGCTATCACTTCCACTGAAGTCGGATCAAGAAGCAGAGTTTCCGTTATCCAGCCGTGTATCGGCCCGATATACGGCCGGGCGGTAACAAACAAAAGCCGTCCATCTCTCCCCAGCCTTCTGAGTACTCGTGCAGAACCTTCAATCGGTTTTAACGACGCGCTGTGTTTTCCGTCGAGTATCCTAACTATAATATCACTTATTATTTCCGGTTCAAGATCGATACATTCTCCAATATAATAGGATGAAATGTCTTCGTAATGTATATTGTCTATCTTATACTCATCCCGTGCAATATCTATAAATAACGACATGGTGTCCGCAAAAACGCCGTCTATATCGAAGGCCAGCGATGCCGAATTGATCATAAATACACCTGATAACCTGATAGTATAGAAATTTCCCTTTGGGGCGCAGATGAACGCGGATTTTAGTCCGCCTGAGGCGGATAAATATAAAGAGCAAAATAATTATCTGCGTATATCGGTGAAAATCGGCGTCCTGATTTATTTCCATCCGGGAATGGCGCTATCTTCTTGTCTTCTTCTTAAGCCTTGAAATACGTCGCCTGAAAATCAGCGCCATCTTCGCATTATCCGCCTCAAGAGCAGTTACTCTTTTTGCCTTCACCGTTTTTATCTTTACCTTTAATTCTCTGACTGAAGAATCGGACTTTTTCAGGGGGGCTTCAGTAATCCCTCTTGCCTTTTTGATGGAGCTTATAAGCTCAGGTTTATTCATTCCGTGAGCGCCGGTAATCCCGGGTATCTCTTTTGCCAGTTCCCTTAATTCCTTGGCCGTCATTTTATCAATCGGTTTCTCTTTAGCCACCTTCTTTTTGCTGCCCATTTTAATTTCTATCTCCTTTCACAGTACGTGTAAAAAAGCGCAAGCGGAAGCTCACATGCTTCCGCCTTTTCCAGTTTTGCAAATGGCCGGTAATCGAATTAAATTATTTGATTTAATTACAGGATACTATTTTAATACATCCCTGATAATTCGTAAACCATTTTTTTTGTAATGCCGATAAAAGATATGACACACTAGATTGACGGACTATTTGCAAAGCCATCAATCCTGATCAGCCTTAATTTTAGATGCCACCTTATCGATGACATTCGCCAGATTCAAAAAAGGCTTGAACATGTCAAGCGGAACCGGGAAAATTGTTGTTGTATTCTGTTCGGCGGACATTTCCCTCATTGTCTGGAGATATCTCAGTTGCAGGGCCATAGGATGAGATTCAATAATTTGCGCAGCCTCAGCCAGTTTGGTAGCAGCCTGCTGCTCCCCTTCGGCATTGATAATCTTTGCCCGGCGTTCCCTTTCCGCCTCAGCCTGCTTTGCCATCGCTCTTTGCATCTCCTGCGGAAGATCTATGTGCTTGAGCTCCACGGTCGCCACCTTAATTCCCCATTGATCGGTGTGGGCATCAAGAATCTCCTGGAGCTGGGAATTGATCTTTTCCCTTGCAGAAAGAAGCTCATCAAGTTCAGCCTGACCGCAAATGCTTCTTAATGTCGTCTGGGCAAGTTGAGTCATTGCATACTGGTAGTTTTCAACTTCAATAACAGCCTTGACGGTATCTATTACCCTGAAATATATAACGGCATTCACCTTAACCGAGACATTGTCCCTTGTTATTACATCCTGGGGATCAACATCAACCACAATAAGGCGAAGGCTCACTTTTACCATCTGGTCGATAAATGGGATAAGAACGATAATACCGGGGCCTTTTGCTTTTATTACACGCCCGAGCCTGAACACAACCCCTCTTTCATATTCATTCAAAATCCTTATTGATGTCGAAAGGAAAAAGATTACGATAATTATTATTGCAATAAATCCGTACATATTATTCTCCTCATTTTGTTATGTCTTTAAATAAATTAGATGAACTCGTAAAAAGTCATGTGCGAACGACTTAAAGCCTTTTTGGAAAAATCACTCAACCGGTTCGACTTCGAGCACAAGGCCTGCAACCCTGACAACTTTTACCTTTGTTCCCTCACGCAAAGGATTTATCGATGTCGCATTCCAGAGCTCGCCATGAACAAAGACTTTTCCTTCCGGCATGATATCTTTCTTAACTATTCCCGTCTCCCCTATCAGGCCTTCCGAACCCGATTTTGATTTTGAAATCTGGGATTTAAAAACAAGAGCTGAGACAACGACAAAAAAGAGCGATATAAAGATAAATGTCGGGAGCAGGACATCAAGCGATATTTTAACCCCCTCTACCGATCCGTCAAAGAGCATAAGGGAGCCGA
>JAHJRK010000189.1 GCA_018830925.1 Pseudomonadota bacterium | reverse complement strand
CGGACTAGTGCTTATTTGTCAGGAATTATATGAAGGAATAATTATTAGTTCGGCCTTACGAAGTGGAGCTAAAATTGAAAAAGGAGAAAAGATTATTCTCAAATAATATTTAGATCTTTAGATAGCAAATGGAATAAACATAACTTTATTAAAATCAAATTGTGTGATAAGCGAGAAATGTATTTTCAATCCCCTGTGTTACTGAATCGGAGGGTTGTTTTGCTGATCCGCATAATACGCCTTGATAAATTATTCCATAAGACGCAGAGTCCTGATTTGGATAGATATATTTCTACAATCAACGCCACAGCAACGACAGGTTATTCGGACCAATATAAATATTGTTAGGCAGGTAGTATAATGAAAGCAAAGTATAAGCACACAAATATTATTGCAAAGGACTGGAAGAAGATAGCAAAGTTTTACGAAGACGTATTCGACTGTGTTCGCGTACCTCCGGAACGTCATCTGTCAGGCCTATGGCTTGAAAAAGGAACCGGGGTGAAAGAAGCCCGGTTCTCAGGTGTTCATCTTGCTTTGCCTGGTTGTGAAGGGCAGTCACCTACACTTGAGATTTACCAGTATTCACGGAACGAAGATAAACCAGCCCCGGCAGCGAATAGGGAGGGATTCGGTCACATCGCATTCGAGGTTGAAGACGTGGCAACTGCGCTTGATATTGTACAGCGACACGGTGGTGGCGCTGTAGGAGAAGTCGTATCTAAGGAGGTAGTTGGAGTCGGGGTTCTCACGTTCGTCTATGCAACCGACCCAGAGGGGAACATCGTTGAACTTCAGAGCTGGAAATAGATTTGCCGAACCATTCATTTGAATATGACGGATAAAATCCCGGGAACGCCTTATCAGTCTAAAAGATACAGTTTCCGTTCGGAAACTACCATAACAGGAGGAACAACCATTAGAAACAGTATCCCTCGTGAATCGGGACCCGCAGACTACAGCCGTGAAATGGCTGAAAAGAGACTTGCCTTTGTTGAAGATCTAAGTGGGGTCAAAACCCATCATTTGAGACAGTATTCCTTTGATCCGGCCATGTTGCCCGGAAATATCGAACATTTTTCAGGAGTGGCACAGATCCCCATCGGCTTTGCCGGGCCCCTTCTCATGGACGGCGAACATGCCAAGGGCGAGTTCTTCATTCCTCTTGCCACATCGGAAGGTACGCTGGTGGCCAGTTATAACCGGGGAATGAAAGTGATTTATGAGAGCGGCGGAGTGAAAACCACCATCCAGGATGATGTGATGCAGCGCGCGCCGGTCTTTCATTTTGAAGATGCGCGGGTATGCCGGGATTTTGGAATCTGGATCAAGGAACATTTTCTGGAGATCAAAGCACAGGCCGAAACCACCACCCGGTCCGGCAAGTTAAGGGATATCGAGCAGTATCCTGTTGGCAAGCTGATGTTTCTCAGATTCAATTACACCACCGGTGACGCGGCGGGCCAGAACATGGTGG
The DNA here is from genome assembly GCA_018830925.1 of Pseudomonadota bacterium. Classification (GTDB taxonomy): domain Bacteria; phylum Desulfobacterota; class Desulfobacteria; order Desulfobacterales; family RPRI01; genus RPRI01. Next base: position 3,373 of record JAHJRK010000189.1, on the reverse strand, counting down.
GCAAAGCCACTTTTGTGGCCTGTGAATGGATTAGAAGCAAGTATCCGGATATCAGACGGTATGTGCTCTCCGGCAATATCGACACGGACAAGAAACCGTCCAGAATCAACATGCTCAGAACCCGTGGTAAACGGGTCACTGCCGAAGTCACGATTCCCGCGGCACTGATCCAGAAAATCGCGGGCACACCTGTGGATATCCTTGTTCAGCATCGTCAAGTCAGCTCTCTGGGCTGTTTTCTTGCGGGCTCCAACAACAACGGCTCCCATTCGGCAAACGGGATCACGGCGCTCTTCATCGCCACAGGCCAGGATGTGGCCAATGTCTCCGAATCATCGGCTGCTCTGGTCTATGTGGAAAAAACCCCGACTGGCGATTATTATTTTTCCATCACCCTGCCCTCGTTGATCGTCGGAACGTTCGGGGGTGGGACGGGTCTTGCCACCCAGAAGGAATGTCTGGAACTTCTGGGTTGCCACGGGGCAGGCAAGGTTCAGAAATTCACTGAAATCGTTGCCGGAACAGTTCTTTGCGGGGAAATTTCTCTGGCCAGCGCCGTCATGGCCGGGGATTGGGTGACCAGCCATGATAAATATGGCCGGAACAGATAAGAATCTGCGATCAACAAAAAGCGAAGTACAGTTACTATCCTTCGCTTTTTGTTCGATTGACACACGGAAATATTTATTCAAAAATCAATTGAACCTCCATTTTTTTAATTAAGTATTACGGCTCGCTCGCAATGACCCCTCTCAGCACTCTTTACTTAACCATCAATAATAATCGCGGCGTCCTGATTCTCACAGATGTCAGATTTTTAGATCCAATAATCTTACACGTATCGCCGGACGCTACTGCGGTACTCAACCCACTGTCCTGCGAATCGATCACTTAAAGCCGTTTCTTCGGCAAGAATGATTTTATGATGAATTGTCAGGGCTATAATTACCAGTATCCAGTTAATCGGATTCTGGACATAAATAGCCGAGCCCAGCGCCATCAGATATAGTCCGAAGAGCATTGGGTTGCGGCTGAAACGGTATATCCCCGTCGTGCGAAGAGATGTTTTTTCCTGTGCAAGTCCAACACGAAGGGAGAAGGTTCCAAGTTTTATGATCGCAAGGGTGAAGAACATAACGCCAATGCAGAGTAACGCTACACATATCCAGAAAAAGACGTCGTTCTTTTCAACCAGGGAGAGATCGACAAAAAAAAGCTGAATAGGAATTAAACTAAACGACGCAAAGAGGGACAATTTCCCAAGCATAAAAAGTTTCATGTCGATTCCGATACATCCTACCGTTTCGATTTTTTTTCGATTTTGAATGATTCTGGGAACGATTGCGGAAATTATAAAGATCGCAAATAGAACCGTTACGATTATTTCCTTTTCCATAAATTCCTCCTGAGTTATTTTGTGTTTGTTCTTTTCTTCAAACTTTTCCATCATTTTACATGGAGATAGATTATTCTTCTATCCCCCTCTGCCTGTACGCCATATAACAGAAATACAATACGATGATGGACTGGAGGATGTACAGATAGGGCCGTTGGGGGAAGAACTCGTGACCGGCGATAAGGATAACTATCTTGGCAATGACATTTGTGGTACCGGCAAACATCCCGACGACGTATCCGACCCGCAGATGTGCGGCAACGAGGATGAACCCCAGGGCGAAAAGCCCGATGAGAAGATAGTTGCCGGCAACAGCGGGCATACCCGATGACTTCTGGACGAGGCGGGCGCATTCATCCTCAATGAGCAAGAGTACCAGAACCCGTAAGAGGAGATGGGTCAAGGCCGCTTGTGCTGCAAAGGAATATTTCTTTAACAGTTCCATGGAACCTCCCATTTTCTTCATTCTTTTTTGTTATTTATTATAATGAGAACCGCGGGCATCTCATTTCTGTTCCCGGGACGCCTCCCCGGCAATGCCGAACATGATAATATCGATCACCTGATCCAGATCCCGCTCCATATCCGTCGGCGAAAATTTTTCGGCAAAGAATCTCCGGAAGATGACAAAGAGGGCAATATTACCGACGATGCTACGCCCCATGGCCAACGGATCGACATCGGGTCTGATCATTCCTCGCACCACCATTTGCTGGTGGAAGATCGAAAAGATTTCAATCCCTTTTGCAAGGACATTCTGGAAGAAGGCATCGCGGATATCTTCATGATAAAGGGCCTCAGTGATGACGATCCGTACCATGGGAAAGACCGAATTTATCAATTCCATGCGATCGAGAATGAGTGCTTTGAGAATCCTCCGCATCTCTTTCTCCTCGGATTGAAGGAGGATCTTCCGGACACCTTCCATGATGACCGGTTCTCCCAAAAGATTGAGCATCTGGATGAGGATGCCCCGGAGGAGGTCCTTTTTCGTCTTGAAATAGCGGAAGATCGTCCCTTCGGCGACACCCGCCCGTTTGGCGATTTCATTCGTCGTTGCCCCGCTGAACCCTTTTTCCGAGAAAACATCAATCGCTGCCTCAAGGATCTTTCGTTCCTTTTCCGCTAGTCCCAGTTTGGTTAGATCCATCTTTCCCTTCTCCTTTTTAACAATAAACACCTTGTAATAATTACGTTATTATTCCTTCTTATAAATGAGTGATTACTCACTCATGGTTCATAAATTACACTGTTTCTATTTTCTGTCAAGAATTATTTTCGATTTTTTTAGAGTTTCCGTTAGAGAACAAGTTGTGGTTTATGTGAAAAAAGGGTGCTGCAGACCATTAACTTCAAGTATTCTTTTCCTGAGTTTTCTCTGAGCGCTGAACAGATTGATAAAATAAACAGACCTTTGTTAAAATTTAAAAGTATGATAAGTAGGGAATGTATTTTTAACTCACCTCTTATTACTGAAATGGAGGTTTTATATGCTGATCCGCATAATGTGCCTTGATAAATTATTCCTTAAGATGCAAAGTTCTAATTTTAATAGATATATCCCTACAATCAACGCCACAGCAACAGCGTGTTATACAAACCAATAACCGAAATTTGGCGTCTTATGCCGACCAATCTAAACATTGTTAGAAGTAAATGAGGACAGAACCTATGGAAAATACCAATAAGTTAGCAGTTCTGATAGACGCGGAGAATGCTCAACCGAGTATTGTAGCTGGTTTACTGGCAGAGATAGCAAATTACGGGATAGCCAGCGTCAAGAGAATCTATGGTGATTGGACAACGCCTGGTCTTAAAGGATGGAAAGAGATTCTATTGCAATATTCTATTCAACCAATGCAGCAGTTTGCCTACACAAAAGGAAAAAACGCGACTGATAGCGCAATGATTATTGACGCAATGGATTTATTGTACACCAGCAATTTTAACGGATTCTGTATAGTATCGAGTGATAGT
>JAHJRK010000188.1 GCA_018830925.1 Pseudomonadota bacterium | reverse complement strand
TTAAAAGAAAGATCGACCTTCATCGCTACCCCGTTGACCATATTCTTTTTGAAGATTCAGAGCAAATCCATTTCGTAATCAACAGCGTTAAAATTACATTCTATTCTTTTCCTTACCCAATAAACGCCGTTGTTGATTTTGAACAAATAATCAAGATTCCGGATCTATTAACTCTATCTGCCATGAAGGCATATGCTCTCGGCGGAAGGGCAAAGTGGAAAGATTACGTGGATCTCTATTTTCTACTGAGGGAGAGGTTTTCTCTACGGCAGATTTCTGATCAAGCAAACCATGTTTTCGGCTCGTATTATAATGAAAAGCTATTCCGGGAGCAGATTTGCTATTTTCAGGATGTTGATTATTCAGAAAGTATCGATTTTGTATCTAAGGTTGTCCATGAAGATGAAATTAAAAGATTTTTAACCGATGTGGCAACAACGGCTTTCTGATAAGAGACCTTTGAAAAATTTTCCAGATTCCAAATAATTTGTTAAGGATGTCTCCCACACACCAATATTTATAAAACTTATAAATATAATTGATTTCATATCAAAGGAGGTTTTTAAGATATGAGTATATTAAATGAACTGACTCCTGTTGAAGTAAGAAGAGCGGGCTGGGAGGCCCTGAGAGAAAAATTAGGTCCCGACGGTGCTTTAAAATTTATTCTGGACTTTGACCGTGGTGAAGGCAATTATACCGAATTGCGTAAAAAATTATTCAAGAAAAAGACGGTTGAAGATATTATTCAGGATATGAAAAGTGGTGGCTATGCATGAACTGTCCATCGGCGCATCCTAATCTTCGTGCCTTTGTTTGCCCTGTGAAAATCAAGAAGTGACAGCTTGACGGGTTAAATCAACGAACCAAGGCACAGCATAGCGAATTTAACTTGGCAAAGCATTTCACCGAGGCGGTTCAAATTCTTTTAACCGGATAACAAGGCAATCGACAAAATGAGGGAAACGCATGAATGCATGGGCGTCACCATGTCCCCCTATGATGATGAAATCGATCTGTTTGACCTTTTCAAGAGACTCTGGCGCTGGAAAAAGATGATTGTCGGGGTCACACCGGCCTGTACAATCCTGGTGTTTGGGATCTACTCCTTCAGCTTGTTGCAATATTCGATGCGGACAAGGCAGGAAGCTCCTTTCTGGGTTTAAATATTGAGTCTCCGGAGATTTGTCCGATTTTTCTTACGACAGGCTTCTTTATACAGACGAAGAGCCGGATGATGAGTTTTTCAGGAAAATAAACAGAGAGAAAATGGTTTTAATCAGGTAATTGTTGCCATTTTGGCGTCATTATGCTACGATGCATTACATATTATAAATAAGGAGATATCTCATGACGCTTAACAAAATAGAAGAAAGAATTCCTGCTCGAATGCCTCACGAGGTGTACGAGCGAATAGCGGCAGCAGCTCAGTCTGTCGGGGCAACTCTTAACCAGTTTCTTGTCCAGTCTGCCTTGGACAAGGCTAACGACATTCTTGAAAGAGAGCGGATTATCACTCTCTCCACCAGAGCTGCGGAGACTCTTTTTGATCTCATCGAGAATCCACCTGATCCTAATAATAATTTGAAAAAAGCTATGAAACACAGAAAGGCGCTATTGTGCCGGAGATAGTTTCTCTTACGCGTCATCACGACCGGTCCGCATTTGATTGCGGTGTTCTTGAACTGAATTCCTTTCTGAAGGCGACGGCCCGACAGCATAGTAATAAGGGTATTTCCCGCACCTTTGTGCTTTCTGAGCATGAAAAACCAGCCGCCATTATTGGATATTTTACGCTTACACTGTGTGAAGTCAGAGCTGAGTCCCTTCCATCGGCATATGCAAAGAAATATCCGCAACATGGACTTCCTGCCGTTCGTCTTGTCAGACTTGCTGTTTCAAGAAAATACCAGGGGAAGGACTATGGCAGCCTGCTTCTTGCCGAAGCAATTCATCGGACAGTCTTAATAGCAGATCAAGCCGGCCTGATCGGTCTATTTGTCGATGCGAAAGATGAACGTGCCCAAAAATTCTATGAAAAATACGGTTTCGTTTCACTTCCGGGCCATGTACTGCAATTATTCCTGCCACTTGAAACGCTTCGTTTGTCAGGTGGAAAATTAAGACCGTCCATCAATCGTACTCCTTATATTGGAAAATGAAATAATTTTGTTATCATAGAAAACAAGACAGTTGAGAATTTATTGTCGATTCATGAGGCTCAGTTGCTGACCTACCTCAAGCTGTCAAATCTGAAACTCGTCTTTCTTCTAAACTGGAATGTGACACTGATGAAAGACGGTATAAAAAGGATGGCAAATAACCTTCAATAGTGGAGCCGCCGCAGCGGACTTCCGGCAGGCAGGCAACAATCCAGTCCATCCCTGGCCCAGATCTGGTTTTCCAAGTATCCAGCATCCCATCGAGGAGTCGCGCCAGGGCGGGCCTGTTGATCCTGTCTAAAAACCTTTGCGTTCTTTGTTTACCCAGTTAAATTTTCGCAGAAATGAGCGAAGCGGATTTAACCCGGGGCGCCCTGGCGGTTCAAATTATTTGCAGTTTTTTGTTTACGCTTTTCGACATTCGATGTTCGATATTCTATATTCGGCTTTTAGGTAATCGACAAAATGAGGGAAACGCATGAAT
>JAHJRK010000187.1 GCA_018830925.1 Pseudomonadota bacterium | reverse complement strand
TATTTTTTTACCCTGCTCAGGACTCCGTGGAATCCAGACCACGGACTTTTCGGCATTTATCCTATGCTGACAGGAACGCTGTCGATTGTCTTTTTAAGCCTGTGCTGGGCATTCCCCTTGAGCCTCGGGGCTTCGGTTTTAATATCGGTGCTTGCGCCACCGGGCTTTGCAAAATTCTGCAAAAAAACGGTTCAGATGCTGACCGGGATACCTACAGTTATCTACGGATTTGTCGGGGTATTTCTGCTTGTGCCGTTTATCCGGGAAATGTTCGCGTCCGGGTCAGGCATGAGCATTTTTTCAGCGTCCCTTATGCTTTCCATGGTTATTTCACCGACCATGATCATCATTTTTACGGATACTTTTGAGAGTATTCCCGCGTCATTTTCCACGGCGGCCGATGCCCTGGGTGCGAGTCCCGTTCAGAAACTTGTATATGTGATTCTTCCTTATTCCCGGCGTGGGATTTTTGCAGGACTGGTTCTGTCGGTTGGAAGAGCCATGGGAGATACTCTAATTGCCCTGATGCTTGCCGGGAATGCCGTGGCGCTCCCGGGATCTATTCTTGATTCAGCACGTACTCTGACCGCCCATATAGCGCTTGTTATCGCGGCCGATTTTGACAGCATCGAGTTTAAGACAATCTTTGCCGCAGGATTTGTGCTTTATGTATTAACCACGTTTTTTATATTGCTTGTCCGGATAATCGGCGGAACGGGTATGAAAAACAGATGAAAGAGCGCCTTATCGAAATATTCATAAAAAGTTTCGCATGGCTGAGCGGCCTTCTGCTTTTATCCGCGGCTTTTGTGATTGTCGGTTTTCTGCTTGTAAAAGGAGTCCCGACTCTCAGCCTTTCGCTTATTTTCGGTGACACGTCCCCGGCGGACGCACTTCTTCTACGCCGCCAGGTGTTGATCGGGCTTTTTCCTGCAATGGCCGGGACATGCCTGCTGGTTCTTCTGGCTGTCGGATTGGCAACTCCTGTAGGTCTTGCGGCCGGAATTTATCTGGCGGAATACAGCCGGGGAAATCTCAAATCTTTTTTCAGTCTCTTTTACGACATTCTCTCCGGGATACCTTCGATTGTAATCGGACTGTTCGGATTTTCTCTCGCAATCTCCCTTCATCATTATGTAAAGGAAATTTACCCCTGCCTGCTGATTTCAGCGCTGGCGCTGGCTTTTCTGGTGCTTCCCTACCTTATCCGCACCACGCAGTTCGCAATGGAAAGCATTCCTTCTGAAATCCGGTTAACGGCGCCTGCTCTTGGGGCCACCAAACTTCAAAATATTGCATATGTCTTATTTCCCAGGTCCCTTCCGGGCATTGCAAGCGGCGTGATTCTTGCCGTAGGCCGGTGCGCCGAAGATACGGCAGTCATAATGCTGACCGGCGTTGTTGCCGCAGCCGGAATCCCCGGATCCCTGCTGTCCGCCTACGAGGCGCTTCCCTTCTACATTTATTACATATCTTCCCAGTACAGGGATGCTTATGAACTCCAGACCGGCTACGGCGCGGCAGTTATCCTGCTTATCATATGCGCCTGTCTTTTTCTGGCGGCTTTTTATCTTAAAAATCAACTGATGAATCGGATGCTTTACCGGCAATGACAGAAAATAAATCCAACGGAATTAAAATCAAAACCGTAAATCTCTCTTTTTATTATAACCGTCGTCAGGTCTTAAAAGAGATTTCGGTGGAGTTTCCGGAGCGGTCGATATCGGCAATTGTAGGCCCATCCGGGCAGGGCAAGTCCACTTTTCTGATGATATTCAACAGACTGTGGGAGACTATTCCGGACGCAAGAATGGAAGGCGAGGCTTTTATCCGTTTAAAGAACAAATGGGTAAATATTTATGACCGGTCTATTTCCCTTCCGGAGCTGCGAAGGTCTGCAGGCATGGTTTTTCAGACACCCAATCCTCTTCCTATGAGCATTTTTAAAAATATATCTTTCCCCCTGAAGCTGTCCGGAGAGACAGAGAAGCAGTCAGTAGAGGAGAAAGTGGAATCAGCCCTGAAACAGGCTTTTCTCTGGGATGAAGTAAAAGACCGTTTGACAGATGATGCCCGGTCCCTTTCCGGTGGCCAGCAGCAGCGCCTTTGTATAGCACGTGCTCTCACGCTTGATCCTGAAATACTGCTTTTAGATGAACCTACATCATTTCTGGATGCCAAATCGGGGCGGATAATAGAAGACCTTCTGCTGAACTTAAAAGAGCGCTGCACAATTCTGCTGATATCCCACTACATGGATCAGATCAGGCGGATTGCAGACCGGGTAATGGAACTGCCTGCTTCCGACTCCTGAGACCTCTTTTTACCCCAGTATAAGCCTCTGGGGATCACACTTTTCCCTAAGAATTTTCAGCTCGGATTCTGTCGGCGGTTCCACTTCCTTTGCCCGCGACACATCAATATCAAAGCCCATGTTGTCGAGAATCTTTTGAGGGGTTATTCCGGGGAAAAAGCCGGTAAGATACATCTCTTTTGTGGTTTCATCAAAACCCATTGTAGCCATGTTGGTGATAACTGACGCGGGTCCTCCGGCCGGAAGTCCGGCTTTTTTCCGTCCGTCCGGGCCGTCCAGCCAGCCAGGACTTGTGATATAATCTAATTTTTGAACAAACTTTCGTTTTTCATGCTGCATGAAGGTGATGGTTCTGCCTACAAACGAGGCAACGTCGCAGGCGCCGCCGCTTCCGGAAAACCGGACCCTCGGCTTGAAATAATTCCCGATTGCCGTTGAATTCAGGTTGCCGTATTTATCAATCTGTGCTGCGCCCATGATGCCGACGACATGCGGCCCTGTAATCCTGTTCTGCATGGCGGCAAAGGCGTCTGCAAGGTTTCCGTTTACCGATGTCCAAAACATCACCCGGGAATCCGACACGGCAAGAGGAACCTCTTCAAGAAGGGAATCTATCGCCCCGGTTTCAAAAAAAATAACGCTGTTAGGGGCGGATATGTTTTTGGCGGCCATAGCGGCAAGCATGGAAATGCCGGTGCCGCAAAAGACAATATCCCCGTCCCTGATTTCGCGGGCAGCCGCAATTGTCATAAGTTCTTTCAAGGTATAATCCGGTATCATCATTTCCTGTCCAGTCCGACGGCATAGCCGGTTCTCTGATCAGCCCTGATCTTTTCAAGACGATCCCTTCCTATCTTATCCAGCAGCGCCTTATGGTCTTTTAATCCATATATAAAAGCCTCAAGGTAGGTTTTATAGAGCCCGTCATCTTCGGCATATCTGCGGTATTCATTGAGATAATTGGGGTCATAATCATAATAGCGGTAACAGGCTGTGGGATAGGCGCCATAGGGCACATGCACTACTGCATCGACGCAAAAAGAAGGTATCTGGTTCTGATCCGGATTTGCTTTCAGATAATCCGACGCCACCAGCTCTTCGCAAGTCACGATAACATGCTTTGCGGATTTGACCTGTTCGACATCCGAAAAAGCGAGGCCTTCCATCCGCACTGTACCCGCACTGTCCGCCTTCTGTGCGTGGATTATTGTAACATCACAGTTAATGGCCGGAACGAGAACAAGTTTGGGGGCATCTCCCCATGAACCGAACGGATTATCTATCACCATTAGCTTTTGATCCGGAAGCCTTGAGTCTGCCACACGCATTTTGGGAGAGAACCCCCACTTTTCGATAATATCGGTGCCCAGTGAAGAGCGCGTAGGCAAAAACGGAACGCCCATCGCGCCCGCAAGAAATCGGAGCGTCATCTGGTAATTGGAATAATCCTCTACTGTAATTAAGCCTTCCTGGACGGCCTTTTTAAACCGTATACAAGTCGGGGCAAAACGTCCGCTCCCGGCGTAGGCGATTTCGAGACAGGATACACAGCCTGCGCCGATAAGCTCATCAACGCCCTGTCCGTTTGAATGGGCATACAGATGTATATTTTTGATCCCCTGCCGGATTATCTCGTAGACGGCCGCCATCGGATTACGGCTAGCTGTGAATCCGCCGATAGACATGTGGCAGCTGTCTGCAACATATTTATTGACCGCATCTTTCAAGCTCATCGTTTT
>JAHJRK010000186.1 GCA_018830925.1 Pseudomonadota bacterium | reverse complement strand
TTTTGGTAAACAGGATCATTACTGTCGGGTATGGTAAGGATAATAATGCTGCCTTCGGTGTTTCTTATAAAATAAAGCCTGGTCTGGTCGGTACTGCCGGGTTTTACTGAAGTTAAAAATCTTAAGTGCCCCTTAAACTTCAATGCCTCAGCATTGTTCCAGTCAAGTTTTCTGGGGTTTGTGTTCAACTCCTCAATAAGGTTGTTATTCCCACTGCCGGCAAGAGAGGAGAGGTATTTATAAAAAGGTTCTCCTGAAGTGTCATCAGCAATGGCAATAGAGCAGAAAGTAAGAAAACATAAACAAACTGATGAAATAATGCTCAGTAACGCCAAATTCAAATCTCTTTTTGTTTTATTAAGCGCTCTAAAAGTCAAAATTCACCTCCCGGATGTTGTTGTTGATTCCAAGCAATATAGCTGGTTGCTTCAGTGATATACTTCTTTGTGATCTCCGGCTTTAACTGACCAGAGTGTAATCTCTTCATCGTGGATAGAGACCTTTGAAAAACGCCCCCTTTTACTCGATTTCTGTGTCAGGCTCTAATTTCAATCCTCGAAATACTCAATGTATTCCTGTGGTTGAAATTCTCACCTTCCTTGAACTTGAGCAAAATTGAACATTTTTCAAAGGTCTCGGATAGAGTAAATAATAAGATATCCAAACGTCAATGGCCAGCAAGACGGAAGATTTCGAAGCGAATGCGAAATGGCTGAGGGACGAGGATTCGAACCTCGGTTAACGGGGCCAGAACCCGTCGTCCTACCACTAGACGATCCCCCAGCAAAGTTGTTCAATTCTATTTAATGGGAAAATTATAGTCAAGATAATTCTGGCTGTAATACGGGCAAAATCAGCTCCTCTTCTCCTCAATGAAGGAAACGGCCTGCTTCAACCTGCCTAGCGACTTTTCTTTTCCGAGCACATGCAATATCTCGAAGATTCCGGGACTAACTGTTTTTCCGGTTAAGGCCAGGCGAACCGGCTGGGCGATTTTTCCGAGTTTGAGTCCGGTCGCTTCCATTGCTTTTATAAAGACATTTTCCAGGCTTTTTTCATCAAATAATTCAAGAGATTCAAGAGATTCGATCAGCATTTTGAGAATCTTGAGAGAATCGGAGGTAAAAAATTTGGAAGCCGCATCCTGGTCATATGAGACTGTATCTTTGAAATAGAAGGCGGCGCTTTCGGCCATCTCCTTTAAAGTCTTGCTGCGTGCGTTAAGTGTTTTTATCACTCCTTCGATAAAAGAACCTTCCTTTACATCAAAGCCAAGCGCATTTATAAACGGGGCAAGATGCCTTGTGATTTTTTCCGGCCGGGTCATCTTTATGTGATCGGCATTGAGTGCAAGAAGTTTATCTATGTCAAAAATTCCCGCGGATCTGCCGATATTTTCAAGGGAGAATTTTTCGATAAGCTCTTCTCTTGTGAAAAACTCCTGGTCGCCGTAAGACCATCCGAGCCGCACTATATAATTGATGAAGGCGTCAGGCAGGTATCCCATATCCCTGTATTCTGTGACGGACATTGCCCCGTGCCGCTTGCTCAAACGGGTGCGGTCGCTTCCCAGCACCAACGGAACGTGTCCGAAGGCCGGAAGGGGGGTGCCAAGAGCGTTATATATCATTATCTGCTTCGGCGTGTTGTTGACGTGATCGTCGCCTCTTATGATGGTATTGATGCCCATTGTAATATCGTCTATAACAACGGCCAGGTTATACGTGGGAGTTCCGTCGCTTCTTCTTATTACAAAATCATCAAGCTCGGTATTCTGGAAAACGATGTTGTTTTTAATTACATCGTGAACTACTGTTGTTCCCGTGAGGGGCGCCTTTATCCTGACAACGGCATCATTTGAATTTTTCAACCCCTTTTCTCTGCATGTCCCGTCATATTTGGGTTTTTTGCCGGTTTCCATGGCAATCTTTCTCATTTCTTCGAGCTTTTCGGGTGAACAGGTGCAGTAGTAGGCATTCCCTGAATCTACAAGCTTTTGGATGTATTCAATATAAATATCAAATCGTTTTGATTGAAAATAAGGACCTTCATCCCAGTCAATACCAAGCCATTCCAGGGCTTCAAATATGGCGTCAACCGATGCCTGGGTAGAACGCTCAGAATCAGTATCTTCAATTCTTAATATGAAACGCCCCTTCATATGGCGCGCATAAAGCCAGTTAAACAGAGCTGTTCTTGCTCCGCCTACATGAAGATAACCGGTCGGGCTGGGGGGAAAGCGGGTAATAATTGTATGATTCATTTTTCACCTGAATTTTGATGACTTTTTACAACCCCGTCATTTTTACTTCAATTAAAATTAGTATTAGCAATAAGTAAAAACAAATGTTTTTACAGCGTTTTTCATCTCTTGCCGGCATAAATGGATATCGTATATTCTTTCGTCTAAAATAGATCAGGGAATATTATATGTCGTGCTATCAAAGAGATATGCAATATGATGGATTTATTCCAGACAGAATGCACCCGAATAACATACAAAACAGTTTGGTACAAGTAAACAAATAATAAAAAATATCGCAAAAATTCTTGACAATCCAGCGCATTTAAATTACTAGAACCGAGACATTTTACAATATTAGTGATTTATGGTTTTTAATAATTTTATCATTGTGTTAGGAGATTACTCATGGCTGTACCAAAGCATAAAACATCTAAGTCAAAACGGGATAAACGCCGGACCCATCAGAAGGTCGAAGCGCTGAATTTGTCCAAGTGCTCTCAGTGTGGAGAAGCCGTTATTCCACATAATGCCTGCAAAGCTTGCGGATATTATAAGGGACGTGAAGTTATTAAAAACAAAGAGGAATAGGTTTTAATGACCTTGCAGGAAGCGGATAAAAAAGGCGGGTTGAAGGGGCTTGATGCCGAGTCAAGAGAGATGGTTTTGGAAACTGTTGACCGGCTGAGAAAGAGGCTTCTTACCAGGGAAAAAATTCTGGAATATGATAAAAAAGAAATTTTCCCTGAAGAGGCAATCAGGCATATGCTCAGTCCCGAAATAGGACTGCAACTTCTGGGAATTCCCGAAGTTTATGGCGGGATAGGAGGGGGTGCGCGGGACATCTGTATTTTGACACGTGAGATGTCAAAGATTTGTCTCGGGATAACCACGGCCTTTTTTGCTATCCAGCTCGGCGCAGACCCGCTGATTGTGGGAGGTACGGAAGAGCAAAAAAAGAAATGGCTTGGCGCAATCGCGGACGGCTCTTCACTTGTTGCATACGCCGTAACAGAGCCTGATGCCGGGAGTAATGTTGCGGCAATAAAAACAAAGGCCGATCCCGTAGTAAATAATGAAGGAAAAATTACAGGATATATAATCAACGGCTCGAAGCAGTTCATCTCTACCGGAGGATATGCGGATTTTATCACACTTTTAGCAGATACCCCGGAGGGCCCCGCCTTCTTTGTTGTCGAAAAAGAGGCAAACGGTTTTATACGGGGCAAGGGCGAAGAAAAACACGGCATACGCGCATCCAATACTTCACCTCTTTCATTTACGGATGTATTTGTACCTGTTGAAAACCTGATCGGCGGAGTCCCGGGCCTGGGATTAAAACAGGCAAACAAGGTTTTCGGATATACAAGGCTTATGGTTGCTGCAATGGCGCTTGGGGCCGGAGAAGCATCTCTTGGTATTCTTATCCCGTATGCCAGGCAAAGGATTCAATCCGGATCTCCTCTTTCTGAAAAACAGGGTTACACACATAAACTGGTTGTTTCGGATGCAGTAAGGCTTGAAGCTGCCGCGGCGTACATCGACGAGCTTGCAGAACGGCTTGATTCTGGAGAAGAAGATCTTCAGGTGGAAGGCTCAATAGCAAAATTCTTTGCAACTGAAGCCGCAAATCAGGCAGCCGATCATGCGATCCAGGGGCTTGGCGGATATGGATACATTGCCGAATATGAAGTCGAGAAGATCAGACGGGATGTAAGAATTACAACCATATATGAAGGAACCAGCGAAATTCAGCAGAATATAATAAGCACTTTCCGCTGGAAAAAAACCCGGAAAACAAAGGGGGAATATTACCTTTCCATTTGCAAAGAGATGGAAAAACTGGAT
>JAHJRK010000185.1 GCA_018830925.1 Pseudomonadota bacterium | reverse complement strand
GCCTGCAACAACCCGCATGCCCAGCTTCGGAGGGAGATTACCATCGAGGATGTTCTTGCCTCTCCCATGCTTGCCGATCCCATACATCTTCTGGATGTTTGCCCGAGAACTGACGGAGCATGCGCTGTAATAATGGCAAGCGAAGATTGCGCTGAGAAAATAACCGCAACTCCAGACTGGATTTGGGCTACAGCCAGCAGGCATAAATACACATACCTTGGTGATGTGAACTGGGGGGAACTCGACAGCATCGCCGAAGCGTCGGGAGAAATTTATAAAAAGGCGGGGATCCGTGAGCCGAGAAAGGAGATAGACATCATAGAGCTTTACCAGCCTTATTCCTTTGCGGGCATAATATGGATCGAGGATCTCGGTCTTGTCGAAAAAGGCAAAGGAGCTGAATATATCGCAAGCGGGGCAACGGACATGGGAGGTGAGCTTCCGATAAATCCTTCCGGGGGTGTTATTGCATGCAACCCTATAGGGGCTACAGGACTCATCAGGTGCGCTGAAGCCGCTCTCCAGGTGATGGGAAAAGCTGAAACACGGCAGGTTCCCGATGTCAATTTCGCGTTAAGCACCGGTTTCGGCGGGTGCATGTGGTCGGATGTGCTTCTGCACGGAAAGAAGAAACCCGATTAACGGGGTTAGGAGACATTATGCCGGTAAAAGAAAACCTTATCATAGAATCAAAAGGATCAGGCCAGCCTTTTAATTACGCGGTTGGAATGTACGGGAGCAAGTTTTTTAAAGAACTTCGCGAGAACAGAAAAATTCTTGGAATAAAGTGCCCGAAATGCGGCAAAGTATATGTTCCTCCGCGGCGTGTTTGCGGAGAATGTTTTGTAGAAATGAAAGAATTCAAAGAAGTCGGGCCGAAAGGAACAATCGGGACTTTTACAATTCTGCGTTATGCGTTTATTGACCCTGAAACAGGAGAGCAGAAGCCCGTACCCTACGGCTACGGATTTATACGCTTTGACGGCGCAGATACGCTTTTTCAGCATTACATCAGCATTGAAGATGAATCGAAAATAAAGATAGGCGCAAGAGTTGAGCCGGTTTTTTCCGAAGAAAGAAAAGGGAATGTGAAGGATATTCTCTGCTTTAAGGTGATTAATAGTGAGTAACTATTCAGGAGACAGGAGCCAGAATTCAGGAGCCAGAATGAAAAGGATGCCCGCTAAAGATTTTCAAGACTTAATCGTATGGCAAAAGGCACATCAACTTGTTTTATCTATGTATCGTTTTAGCAATAATTTTCCCCCAAAGGAGATGTATGGGCTGACTTCCCAAACCAGGAGAGCTGTGCTTTCTGTTCCGGCTAATATAGCTGAAGGTTTTAAGAAAAAGACAAAGCCAGACAAAGTCAAGTATATGAATATTGCGCAAGGTTCTCTGGAAGAATGTCGATACTATTTGATTTTGGCAAAAGACCTTGGTTATGGTGATACCTCGCAGTTAATGCCCCAACTTGAAGAGGTGAGTAAGTTGCTGGAGGCATATACCGCTTCTATTCTGAATTCTGGCTCCTGACTTCTGACTCCTGAATAGTTACAATAGTAAATAGTGAATGGTGAATAGTGAATGCAAACCCGATACTGATTAATCCTGCGAAGCGGATGGTGAGGCAGAAAGGCGCTTTAAGCGCCCTTCTTGTTACCGGAAGCGATAAGGTTGAGAGCGGATTCGGAAACGGGGATTGCCTTCTTCTTGATTTTTCCCGTCTGATTTTTGCCGTATCCGATGGAAGCGAGCGCTATACCCAGGCTTCGAGAATTCTGCTTGAACGGCTTGCAAAGGTTCTATCTGAACAAGACATGTCGCCGGATATTTCAGTTTTAAAAAGAAGCATTGAAGCTATATATGGCGCGCAGAAGTATACACATAAATGCACTTTCAGTCTGGTCGCTTTTTATAAAAACAGAAAAGAGGTTATTGCCTCCATTTCAAGTGGTGGCGACAGTATGGTTATTGTTGCGGATTCTTTGGACGGTTCAATAATATTTAAAACTGTTCCGGACATGAACTTTGCCGGAAGGAGTAAAAATGTTCCCGGAATTTCAACTTTCACCCTGAAGGACAGAAAGTTCAGAGTTATCATTGCAACAGACGGTTTTGCCGAGGTTTTAAATAAAATGGAAAAGCAGAAGCAGGGTAAGCTTCCCAAATGGCTTTTTAACGGACCGGCATGCGGTATAACGGGCAAGGTTTACGGAAAATTAATAAAGAATAAACTGGATTATGATGATATCGGCATGATGGTAATTGATCCGTTTGATATTTCCAGGGAAGATGAATCGATACTGATTGGTGGTACCTCGCCCCATAAGGAAGCGTTCTTTGCAGCCAGTTATTCAGATTGCGGCAGCGGATGGATAAGAAAGAATAATTGGCGAGATAATGAAGAGATCCTGGAGGCAGCAGGAATAACAATATTGACGGACTCGCAAAAAGTCCATCAGATAATAATATAAGGAAATTAAATAAATGACTGAAGAAATATTACCCGGTCTTTACCGGATAAAAATCCCGCTTCCGGAAAGCCCGTTAAAATACCTTAACTCTTATGTGATAAAATCAGATGACAGAAATCTCATCATAGACACGGGTTTTAACCGAAAAGAGTGCCTGGAGGCGATGAATAACGGCCTGAGGGAAATAAATGTGGACCTCGCGGATTGCGATTTTTTCATAACGCATCTGCACGCAGACCATTTCGGGCTTATCGCAAGGCTTGCTACAAAAACAAGCAGGATATACTTCAGCAGGCCGGATAAGGAGATCATTGAATCATGGGAAGGATTCGAGCCGATGATTGAGTATGCCGGGAAAAACGGTTTTCCGGAAAACGAATTAAGAACCGCCCTTCACCAGCACCCCGGCTATAAATATGGTTCGGACTGGATGCCGGATATGAGTGTTCTGGAAGACGGGGAAACAATTACTTATGGCAATTACTGTTTTGAATGTGTTGAAACTCCGGGTCATACACTGGGGCATATATGCCTTTATGAGGCAAACAAAAAAATCCTGATAGCAGGGGATCATATCCTGTCCGATATAACTCCGAATATTCAATGCTGGTCCGATAAGGAGAACCCGCTTGAAAAGTATCTTGCAAGCCTTGACAAGGTGCATAAACTTGATGTCGGTCTCGTGCTTCCGGGCCACAGGAGGCTCTTCAAGGAACACAGGGCAAGAATAGACGAATTAAAACAGCATCATGAAAAAAGAGCCGGAGAGATTCTTGATATATTAAAAAAAGGATCAGGAAGCGCCTTTGAGGTTGCATCTTTAATGACATGGGATATCAAGTTCGATTCCTGGAATGATTTTCCGGTGGCACAAAAATGGTTTGCGACAGGAGAGGCTATTTCACATTTAAGATATCTTGAGGAAAAGCATCTGGTAATTAAAGAAAATAATAATCCCGGCATCCAGAAATACAGATTGGTTTAAAGACATGAGAGATGCCCCTTTTTTTCATGGGATTAAAGACCGTACCGGATCATTCATGCGCCCTATATTCCGGTGGTAAACCTGCCGGGCCGATTAAGCCATCCATTCTTATCCCATCATCTCCCCAATCCAGTTTTTTACTTCCAAAAAGGGATATTTTTCAAAGATGCCGAAGTTCGGCAGTTTTTTAATCTTCAATTTCGAGAAAACAGGCGTATAAATACCACAAAGAAACTTGGTTAAATTAACCTCGGTAAACTGCTCGCCTACGGCTTCTATAAACACAACAGTAATCGCGTTAAATTCAAAATGTGAGAGAGGCTTTATTTCGGTCGTATCCGGCAAAACCGCCTTTCCGTTTTTACAGAATGAACAATGCCCGCAACGTTCTTTTTCAAGATATTCGCCGAAATATCCGGCAAGCTGTTTGCTGATACAGAGATCACTTTCAAAAAAGCCGACCATCCGGTGGATTCTTTGAATCTCAAGAGCTTCTTTACTTTTAAATAAGGCATACATTTTTTCAGCCATAACCTCGAGATCAAACGCCTGCGTCATAATGTCGTACACTTCCAGCGCCTGCCTTGCTTGAAGCTCAATCCATCCCTTCTCGTCAAAGTATTCCAGAGCCGTGAGAATCCTCTGACGATCCGTATCATAACTTCTAAGGATACCCTGAATATCAACATCGGTCCATATTTTACGGGTATGGCAATGATTTATGACCGCTGCAACAAACTGCTGCCTTTCCCCTTTAAAATTGTTAATGATGCCGGCAGGTTCCGTATGATATTTGAATGAATATTCATCAAAATAGGTCAGCTTGGGGCGAATAATTTTTTCCATCGCGAGATAAACCAGTAACGTTTTTAAGGGAAGAATTCTGATATTCAGGTCATTTGACAGCTTTACTCCCTTTATTTCCCAAACAAAGCCTTTATGCTCTTTAATGGTCCGAAGTAATTCGAAGATCGAATGTTTCTCCGGCGTATCGCCATAAATGAAATTTTCTAAAATATGAATGTTGTCCCTGCCGGCCAGGACTTCGCATAAAGCGGGACTTCCATCTCTCCCGGAGCGACCGATTTCCTGGCTGTAGTTTTCAATCGATTTCGGCAAATCATAATGGATGATTCTGCGGATGTCCTTTTTATCGATTCCCATTCCAAAGGCGATGGTTGCGACAATACAGGTCAGGGTTCCCCCCATGAATTTATTTTGAATCTCTTCCCGTATTACGGTTTCCATTCCTGCATGATAGGGATGCGCATTGATTTTGTTTGTGCAAAGAAATTCCGCTACATCTTCAGCCGTTTTCTGCAAGGTGACGTATACGATGGTAGGTGCCCGGGGGGCTTCCTGAATTCGTTGGAGCAGCCGGTTCTTTTTTTCATATGCGGCCGTCGGCGTTATTTGCAGAAAAAGATTGTCACGATAAAATCCTGTAACAAATACATTTTCTTTATAAATATTGAATTTAGTGCACATGTCTTCAATTACCATATTAGTCGCGGTTGCGGTAAGGAGCAGCGTCTGCTCTATTTTAAATTCCTTCTGATAATCAGGCAGTTTCAGATATTCCGGTCGAAAATTATGCCCCCATTCAGAGATGCAATGCGCTTCGTCAACAACCAACAGGGTAACGTTCATTTTTTCCAGATGGGAGCGAAATCGTTCATTTTTAAACCGCTCGACCGAAATCATCAGAATTTTTAATTCGCCTTTTTTGGCTCTTTCGAGGATCGCGTTATATTCGTTTTTTTGAAGGGTCGAATCCAGACGCGCGGCCGGGATATTGTTTTCCAGCAAAAAATCCAGTTGATCTTTCATTAAAGACAGCAGTGGAGATACGACCAGCGTCATGCCGGGCAAAAGCATCGCCGGGAGTTGATAACAAAGAGATTTGCCGGCGCCAGTGGGAAAGATGGCTGCCGCGGATTGATGATCCAGCACCTTGAGGATGACTTCTTCCTGGCCCTTTAAAAACGAATTGAATCCGAAATATTTCTGTAAATCATTCTTCAATATTTTCATTCCCTTTTTCTTGTTCCGCAGAGATGCACCTGTTCGCGGTCGTCGGCAATGATATCGATACAAGCGTTATTTATTAGCATACCGGACATTTCGCGCTGCACGCAGGGCATAGTATGTGAAGATGATCACAAAAACGGATGGTGAAAGAGCTGTCGCCACAACCGTCACAAACCAGAGGGTCCATAGATTTGGTTACAGGGTTGTAAAT